>NZ_JBHUDE010000039.1:0-47736 GCF_042678205.1 Oceanobacillus luteolus | reverse complement strand
TAGGAATATCCCAGAGCGTCCAAGTCATTTGACATATCAACAGGGTGAATTACAAGGAAATAATAGGCGGAAAATGTAGGCCTAAACATAATATACGAGGGGGAGGAAATATGATTTACCTAGACAATAGTGCAACCACAAAGCCAGATTCAGCAGTCATCGAGAGCTTTCAAAAAACTTCTGAAAAGTTTTTTGCAAATCCATCCTCCATTCACCAATTGGGGGGAACAACAGAAAAGCTTTTACAAAAGGCTAAAGAGCAAGCAGCATCCATCCTGCAAGTTGAAGCGAACGAAATTATATTCACATCTGGAGGAACAGAAGGAAATAATATTGCCATAAAAGGAATTGCACTGGAACATCAAAATCGTGGAAAACACATTATAACAACGGCGATTGAGCATCCATCTGTTGAAGAAGCTTGTCAAAGTCTAGAGAAACTAGGGTTTGAAATTACCATGCTTCCGGTTGATGAAAAGGGAATTATCAATTTAGAGGATCTTAAAAGAGCAATTCGAGAAGATACGATTCTCGTTAGTATCATGCATGTGAATAATGAAATTGGATCCATTCAGCCTATAGAGGAGATCGGTAAAATACTACGTCAATATCCTAAATTGTTTTTCCATGTTGATGCAGTTCAGAGCTTAGGAAAAGTACCAGTTAATATTTATGAGTCAGGTATCGATCTCTGTACGTTCTCTGGCCATAAGATTCATGGGTTAAAAGGTACTGGTATCCTATTTGTAAATAAAACAACGAAATTATTTCCGTTGTTTCATGGTGGTGGCCAAGAAAATGGGCTTCGTTCTGGCACGGAAAATGTGGCAGGAGCAGTTTCCATGGTGAAAGCATTGCGCCTTATCCATGAAAAAGAAAAACAGTATGCCAACCACTTAAAAGAAATGCGTGATTATTTGTGGAAAGAATTGAAGCAATTTGATGACGTAATTATAAATAGTCCGGAAGATGGCGCACCACATATTCTTAATATTTCAGTGCCTGGTCTCAAACCGGAAGTGATGATCCATATGCTTGGAGAAGAAGGCATTTATATCTCTACAAAATCAGCATGCTCATCGAAACAAAAAGATGAAAGCAAAATTTTAGTAGCTTGCGGTTTTTCTCGAGATGTTGCTATTTCCGGCCTAAGGATTAGTCTTTCTTATGACAATACAATGGAAGAAATGAAAAGATTTATTGATGTATTCAGTAGATCTTTAAATCAATTTAAACAAGTCTTGAGGTAGATAATATGGAATATGAACATATATTGATTCGGTATGGTGAAATGGCGTTAAAGGGGAAAAATATGCGCAGTTTCATCTTGACATTGCAGGAAAACCTTCTTGCTAAATTAAAAGAATTTCCCCAAGTTAAAATTAAGCGGACCCAAGGAAGAATGTTTATTCTTTTGAATGGACATGACCCTGAACCGATTATGGATATCTGTAAAAAGGTATTTGGAATCCATAGTTTATCGTTAGCAATTAAAGTTGACAATGATGTTGAGCAAATTAAAGAGGCTGCTTTATATGCTTTAAAGAAAGCGAAGGATGTAAAGACATTCAAAGTTAGTGTGAAACGTGTAAATAAACAGTTTCCGCATGGTTCATCTGAAATGAATCAATTGCTTGGAACACATCTTTTAGTAAATACGGATGATATTACCGTCGATGTACATCATCCAGATGTGGAAGTGAAGGTTGAAATTCGTGCCGAAGCAACGTATATCACTTCGGAAAATGTTCCTGGAGCTGGTGGTTTACCAGTCGGAACTTCAGGAAAATCATTATTGCTTCTATCAGGTGGTATCGACAGCCCTGTTGCTGGATATCTAGCAATGAAGCGCGGGGTTCAATTGGAAGCAATCCATTTTCACTCACCTCCATATACTAGTGAACGGGCAAAACAAAAAGTTCTTGACCTTACTAAGCAATTGACCAAATATGGGAAATCCATTCGTGTCCATATTGTGCCTTTTACGAAACTCCAGCAGGAAATCTTTCGTGAGATGCCGGAAAACTATGGCATGACTATTATGAGACGTATGATGTTCCGAATTGCGGAAGCTGTTTGCCAACAGGAAGGAATTTTATCATTGACGACTGGTGAGAACTTAGGACAAGTTGCGAGTCAGACAATGGAAAGTATGCATACGATCAATGAAGTGACCAACTATCCGATAATCAGACCATTGGTTGCGATGGATAAGGAAGAAGTCATTGCTATATCCAGGAAGATTGGAACTTATGATATATCAATCTTACCTTATGAGGATTGCTGTACAATCTTTGTTCCAAAATCTCCTAAAACCAAACCTAGACGTGATAAAGTAAATGCTTACGAGGCTCGTCATGATTTTAGTGAATCAATTAATGAAGCGATTGAAGGTATTGAAACGATAAAGATTACATCGAAACAACAGGAATCAGAGTTTGAGGATCTGTTTTAATATCGTGGATTAATCTAGATTTATTTCCAAGAACTGTTAATAGTAGTTATGTATGTTTTACCTCCAAATTACACAATCTATGTTTACCAAGGAGGTGAGCTACATGGCTAACAATAATAACTCAAATCAATTGCTAGTCCCTGGTGTAGAACAAGCTTTAGAACAAATGAAATACGAAATTGCTCAGGAATTTGGTGTAAACCTGGGTGCTGACACTACTTCTCGTGCTAATGGATCTGTTGGAGGAGAAATTACCAAAAGACTAGTTTCCATGGCACAACAACAATTAAAATAGTTAATTAACATTAACAAATGAGTACTAGCCTAGATAGGCAAAAGCAGGACGACCATCCAATACAAAGGATGAACGTCCTGCTTTTTGATATAGACTTTAGTCTATTGGTAAATACTACTACTATAGAAAAGTTCTTTTTACTCTATCCCAGAAGGAATTGTTTTTTAATTTCACTGTTTTAATAACCGCATCATCCATTTCAACCTCTATGGAATCAATTTTACGTATTGGATTTGCTTCATTGTCCAAACTGATTATTGGATGATCATTTCCAGTCGATTGAATGTTTAACGTTAATTTCCGGTCTTTATTCAAAATAAAAGAGGAACCGAGTGTACGATATTGATTATTATTTAATGAAGCGACTTCAGAAACTTGAAAGCTAGGAATAAGAGGGTCAACGACCGCTCCGTTTGCAGATTTGTTATAAGCTGTACTTCCAGTAGGGGTGGAAACAATTAACCCGTCCCCACGGAAAGTTTCAAAATGACAATCGTCGATAAGTACATCTATGACAATTGTTTTAACAATAGTTGAGCGTATGCTGACCTCATTTAAACAATAATGATCGGTTCCATTATTGATGCGTGTTTTAATTACTGGGAATCGGCGTACCTCCAATTCTTCATGCATGAGAAGATGGAGCATTTCATTAAAGTTATCTAAATTGAAATCACAATATAGTCCGGACTCCCCTTCACGGGTAATGCCTACATAAAGGGCATCTTGTCGGAAGCCGCTCTTTCTTACGGCCTGAAGAAAGGTACCATCACCGCCAATACTCACAATAATGTTTGCTTCATCCGTATGATCAACAATTTTGTAACCCTTACTTTGAGCAACTTCAGTTAGCTGTGACACTTTTTCGTCTGTATCTTCATCTTTAAGATAGTAGAAATATAAATGATTCCTATGTGCCAAATTGGAAAACCTCCCCAAATCTCATTGTATTTTCATCATATCATCTCAAATAAAATTATCCAATTTTATACTTAATAGGATAAAAAAATTGATATATAGACAAGCTAAGTGGTAATCGATGGTATTTCAATCTGATGTTAGAGAATCAGATTCTCTGTATCCATACTAGGATAGGGAGGAATGCCGATAGAACTCAAGGAAAAGGATTAAGAGATATGATTTGGTCTGTAATTTTCTGCTTGATTGTCTGCTTGCTTGTCCTATTGTTTATATTACTTAGATTCCAAGTCCATATAAACTACCGAATTAACTTTACTGACACCCATCGAATCAAGATAACTGTTTTATTGTTTAAGGTACGTTGGTGGTCGCATACTTTTTATTTGCCGATATTAACCGATTTTTTAGAAGATGAAGATGCTGCTTTCCCATCTAAATCTCCGGTAGCGTGGAGAGAGTCACTCCCTTTATTAAGAAAAATTAAAGTGGAGAATCTAAAATGGGAGACAGGAATCGGTATTGGCGAAGCTCATTTTACGGGAATCTTAACAGGTTTTATTTGGGCAGGAAAAGAAATGGCAGTTCATGCGTTGACAAACTATTTCAAAGCAGTGCAGCACCCCGTCATGAAAGTACAACCAAATTATCATGGTGAGGGATTTTATTCGAAGTTTGATTGCAAACTGATTCTAAACTTCCGTACGTATAGGAAGTTGAAGTTGGAATTACAAAAACTAAATTAATATTGATGGAGGTAATGAAATATGGAAGAACATCCAATTCAAGGCTTAATGACGACTGCGATGGAAAGTTTACAATCTTTAGTAGAGACGAACACGATAATCGGTGACCCGATTGAAACTCCAGATGGAAGTACCATTATACCAGTTTCCAAAGTGGGATTCGGATTTGCTGCAGGAGGTAGTGAGTTTAATTCTCAATCGAACGAAAGTGATGCAACGTTACCATTTGGAGGTGGAAGTGGTGGTGGGGTATCCCTTACACCGATAGCTTTTTTAATTATAAAGGACGAAAATGTGAAGATGGTTCGTCTTGATCAGAATAGCCATCTCTATGAGAAATTTCTAGATATGACTCCGCAAGTGATTGAGAAAGTTGAAAAAATGATAAAAGATAAAGGATCAAGGAATGAGAAAAAAGAAAAGGGTGGAAAAGAAGAAAAAACAAATCCGATTAATTTTGATATTTAGACAAGTAACAATTTAACATGTACACTTCCTTCCAGGTGTGAAATATTGGACAATGATTAAAGGATTCTTCATAATAGTGGAAAGAAAGATAATGGGAGGAAGGATACAAATGAAGCAAATTACATTCCATCATGATCCAGTTACTTTAGTAGGTAAAGAAATCAAGGTTGGAGACAAGGCCCCTAATTTTACAGTACTCACAAATGATCTACAAGAAGTATCTCTTGATGAATACAAAGGAAAAGTAAAGCTGATCAGTGTTGTACCTTCTATTGATACAGGAGTTTGCTCAAAGCAGACAAGAACTTTTAATGAGGAAGCGGAAAAGCTGGATAATGTTCAAGTTCTAACGATTAGTATGGACTTGCCATTTGCTCAGAAACGCTGGTGCGCAGCAGAAGGCATCAAAAACCTGGACACATTGTCTGACCACCGCGATGGGGACTTTGGTGAAAAGTACGGTGTACTTATCAAAGAGCTGCGTTTACTCACAAGATCGATCTTTGTTGTCGATTCAAATGATGTGGTGACCTATGTGGAGTATGTTGACGAGGTTTCAAACCATCCGGATTACGACGCTGCTTTAGAAGCTGTCAAACAAGCGAAGTAAATTCAATCTCTCTCAAGGCGACGCGAGAGAGATTTTTCATGCAAAGGATATGATGTTTAGTGGAGGTATGGAATGGAAAAGTCAACAGTAGAACAACTTTTTAAATGGTTTGAGAAGACAACAGAAATAATTCAAGCTCATATGGATGAACCGTATTTAGATAGTCTCAGTGAAGTAATGGACACGGTGTTTTTTGATTCACCCAACGAAGAATTCAACGACATATTAACTAAGAAGCTGAATGATGCATTGGACGAGCTGGGAGAAATTAAATACTCGACTACCGACCTTAAAAAGGCGCTCCAGTTGGCTATTTTAAAAGGAATGAAAGATTCTGTCCAAGAACAACATGTCATGACTCCGGAATCTATCGGACTCATCGTTGCCTATTTGGCGGATCAATTAATGAAGAATAAACAAGAAATCCGTATCTTCGACCCAGCAGGAGGTACGGGCAATTTACTTTTTACAGTCATGGAGCAACTGTCACAAAAACAGACAGCTTATGCAAGTGAGGTAGATCCAACGCTGATTCAGCTTGCCGTAAGCAGTGCCAATTTATTGAAGAAGGAAATTGAGTTTTTCCATCAAGATAGTTTGGCACCGTTTCTGATTGACCCAGTTGATTTGATTGTAGCTGACTTGCCAGTTGGGTATTATCCGGATGATATTCGAGCAAATGATTATAAGTTGAAGGCGGGAAGTGGGCATTCCTATTCACATCATTTGTTCATTGAACAAAGTTTGAAATACACGAAAGAAGCAGGGTTCCTAATATTCGTTATTCCTGATTTCCTTTTCACAAGTGATCAATCCGAACAGTTAAATCGTTATTTGAAGGAACACGCACATATCGTTGGGGTCCTTCGATTACCGGAATCCATTTTTAAATCATCGAGGAATGTTAAAAGCATTTTAGTCCTTCAGAAAAAAGGGGAAGAAACTTCAAGTCCAAAACAGCCACTCTTGGTGCAACTTCCGTCTTTAACAAACCATCAAGCGATGGCCGACATTCTTGGACAAATGAATCGTTGGTTTCAAACTTATGAAGGTAGATAATACTTGAATGCTGGAGTGATTTTATGAAAAATGTATTAGCAATAAATGCAGGAAGTTCATCATTAAAATTTCAATTGATTCAGATGCCAGAAGAGAAGGTATCTGCTATCGGTGTTATTGAGAGAATTGGTCTGGATAATTCGATCTTTAAAATGGAAGTGAATGGTAATAAGGAGAAGTCAATTTCAGATATCCCAAACCATGGTGTCGCAGTACAATTATTGCTCAAAGCATTGACTGATTCTGGTGTCATCAAAAGCTTTCAGGAGATTGATGCGGTTGGACATCGTGTTGTTCATGGTGGTGAATACTTCAGTGATTCCGTACTGATCACGGATGAAGTGATTCAAACGATTGAAAATGTTTCCGAGTTGGCTCCGCTTCACAATCCTGCAAACTTGACAGGAATTCGAGCTTTCCAGGAAATCTTACCTGATGTACCTATGGTGGCAGTCTTTGATACAGCATTCCACCAGAGCATGCCAAAATCATCTTATTTATATAGTTTACCTAAAAACTATTATACGGAATATGGCATTCGGAAATATGGTTTCCATGGAACAAGCCATAAATTTGTATCAGAGCGAGCTGCAGAATTGATCGGCACTCCAATCGAGGATCTACGTCTCATCACTTGTCATATAGGAAATGGAGCAAGTGTTACAGCTGTCGAAGGAGGGAAATCCATTGATACATCAATGGGCTTCACTCCACTTGCAGGAGTGACGATGGGAACACGATCGGGAGATATCGATCCTGCATTGATTCCTTATATTATGGACAAAACGGGTAAAACTGCCGATGAAGTTGTGCACGTATTAAATAAGGAAAGTGGAATGTTGGCACTTTCCGGATTTTCCAGTGACTTACGGGATATTGAAGAGAGGGCAGCTTCAGATGAACGTGCAGAACTTGCTCTAACTGTATTTGCTGAAAGAATCCACCAATTCATTGGTTCTTATGCCGCAAAAATGTCTGGTGTAGATGCGATTATTTTTACAGCAGGTGTTGGTGAAAATAGTGATGTAGTACGTGAGAAAATCTTAACAGGTTTGGAATTCATGGGAGTTTATTGGGATCCGAAACTGAATAACGTACGTGGAAAAGAACAATTTATTAATTATCCGCATTCGCCTGTAAAAGTAATCGTGATTCCGACCAACGAAGAAGTCATGATTGCACGCGACACTGTACGCTTAAGTTAATGGGTGAGAGGTTTCAGCCTCTTTCCCATTTTTTAGTTAAAATTAAAAAGCATCCTATAAAGGATGCTTTCAAATTAATATAAGTTGTGTTATCTGATCACCAACACATCACAATTGGCATGTCTTGTGATGCTTTCTGAGACACTGCCAATTAAGAAACGCTCAACTGCGTTCATACCAGTTGCACCACAAACGATCAAATCTGCTTTGAAGTTCTCCGCGATGTCACGTGGGACTTTAACTTTTGGAGATCCATATTCGATACATCTTACCAAATCAGTCAGTCCTTCTTTTCTTGCGCTTTCAATATACGTGTCTAATAATTCTTTTGCATATTCCTCGGCACGATTGGAAAGTGTACGATCATAAGCTTCAGCTGTCGCAAACGTCCGGGAATCAATAACATGAGAAATAATAAGGCGAGCATCATTACGTAGAGCTATAGAAACAGCTTTCTTGAACGCTTTCTCAGCGGCTTCAGAACCGTCCACAGCAACAACAATGTTTTTATATTTCATAATTATCTCCCCTTCCTACTTTAATTATATACCCTAACGGAAAGTGTTCCAATCAAATATTGCCAGTAAAAATAACAACTTTGTTACAGGTTCTTGGGCACACTAAATTCAAGGAGGTGACTGATTTGGCAAAAATAAAAAAGCAGAACAAACTGTTTACCGACCCTAAAGGAATTGACGCTGTAAAAAACCAGCTGAATGAAAGTTATCAGAGTGGAGTAGTTGAGGATCAGTTGAAGAATAACCGTGGAGTCCATCACTTCAATAACCAAAACAGGTAATCTGTATCGTTCGTCTGGAAGAGAGTTAATTCTCTTCCAGACAAATAATTCTATTTCCAAGAATGCTTAATAGTCTTTCTTTTGTTACAATAGGCTTAGATTTGAATATGCTACATAGGAGGATTGGAAATGAGAATCGGTATACCAAAAGAAATACTTAATAATGAAAATCGTGTTGCGATGGCCCCTTCAGGTGTATATTCTTTAACGCAGGCAGGGCATGAGGTGTACGTTCAAACAGGAGCGGGCGAAGGCTCTAGCTTTTTCGATGAACAATATAAAGAAGTGGGTGCAGTTATAGTCGATACTGCTGAAGAAGCTTGGAATCAGGATATGGTTTTAAAAGTAAAAGAACCAAAAAAAGAAGAATTCAAATACTTCCGTGAAGGACTTATTTTATTCACCTACTTACATTTAGCAAATGAACCTGAATTGACAAAGGCTTTAGTAGAGAACAAAGTGACCGGACTTGCCTATGAAACGGTTCAGCTGCCGAATGGGGCTTTACCATTATTGACTCCTATGAGTGAAGTGGCGGGAAGAATGGTTACCCAAGTCGGTATGCAATTTCTTGAAAAAATCCATGGTGGTAAAGGGATCCTTCTTTCAGGAATACCTGGGGTCGCCAGAGGAAAGGTAACAATTATTGGTGGTGGAGTAGTTGGAACGAATGCCGCTAAAATAGCAGTCGGACTAGGTGCAAAGGTGACGATAATTGATCTAAACCCTGACCGGTTACGTCAACTAGATGATATTTTTGGAAATTCCATTAATACGTTAGTATCAAATCCGCACAACATCTATACGTCTGTTATCGAATCTGATTTGGTTATTGGTGCAGTACTCATACCAGGTGCTAAAGCTCCAGTTTTAGTTACAGAAGAAATGGTGAAACAAATGGCACCAGGCTCTGTAATGGTTGACGTTGCTATTGACCAAGGTGGTAACTTTGAAACGAGTGACAGGATTACAACGCATGATAACCCGACTTATATGAAACATGATGTTGTCCATTATACCGTGGCTAATATGCCTGGAGCCGTCCCACAAACAGCGACGGTAGGTTTAACGAATGCTACAACACCATATATTTTGCAAGTTGCTAATAAAGGATTGAAGCAGGCTGTTAAGGATAATGCAGCACTTCTCAATGGTATAAACACATTAGGTGGTTACGTCGCCTACAAAGCTGTTGCAGATGCTCATCAAATGGAATATGAGGATGTTAAAGTATTGTTGAACAAATAGAGGAAAAGCACTGATTTTTTAATCAGTGCTTTTATTTTTATAAGAGTTTTTTACATTTTTCTTGAAACCTTTTCATTTTCAATGCGTAATACATAAGGAATAGAAGATTACAGGAATGTTATCCTTTGTAAAAGGGAAACAATACATTAGCTAAAATTAAGGAGGAGATAACTGTGTTTCAATTTTTTAAAAGGATTAGAACAGTAGTCAGTTCAGAACTTAATGCAATGATTGACAAAGCCGAAGATCCAGTGAAAATGCTTGACCAATTTTTAAGGGATATGGGTGAAGACATTCGAGAAGCAGAGGCTGCGGTAGCTAAACAAATCGCCAATGAAAAAATGTTGAAACGAAAAGTAAATGATGCTCAAGTGATGGTGGATCGTCGTCAAGAACAAGCTGAAAAAGCTGTCGAAGCAGGCAATGATGATTTAGCTCGTCGTGCACTTCAAGATAAGAAAGACCATGAAAATACATTGGCAAGCTTAACAGAGTCTTGGGAACGTGCCCAAGCTGATGTATCATCTCTCCGTGATAAATTAGATGAAATGAAACGTGAATACCGTGAGATGCAATTGAAGAAGGATTCTTTGAAAGCTCGTGCAGAATCCGCGAAAACGAGAACAAAGATGAACCGTACGATGTCTTCCATCAGTGGTGATGAATCCAGGCAAGGTTTCGAACGTATGGAAGAAAAGGTATTACGTTTTGAGGCTGAAGCTGAAACATCTGAGGATATCTCGCAAGCAAGCCGGACGTTAGATGATGAATTCAAAGATTTAATTACGAATGATGTAGATGATGAACTTGCAGCACTAAAGAAAAAACTAGGTAAAGACGAAAGCCCAACAGAATAATGCACAAATCAAAAAAGCACCCGATGGTGCTTTTTTTACATTACAAGGGTGAAAGTAAGAGGAACTCATACTATATTCAATTTCTCATAACCACATCTTATAAATTCAACGAACAGTTATAACTTAACTTTCACCATACATTATGTTTTAATTTGAATATAGATAGAATTATTAAAAAGGGAGAGATGTTCAATGAAAGTATCCTATCACGGTCATTCAGTCGTAAAAGTTGAAACAGGTTCACATACGATCTTATTTGACCCTTTTATCTCTGGCAATGAGGCTTGTGATTTAGATGCAAGTACGGTGGATGCAGATGTTATATTATTGACACATGCCCATAATGACCATGTGGGTGATGCAGTGGAGATTGCAAAACGTACAGATGCATTGATTGTTGCACCGAACGAACTTGCTGTATATCTCGGAACAAAAGGGGTTGTAACCCATCCGATGCATATTGGCGGCTCCCGTGAATTCGATTTTGGAAAAGTAAAATTCACACAAGCCTTTCATGGCTCGTCCTATGCGGAAGATGATGGAACAGTAATTTACGGAGGAATGCCAGGCGGCATCTTACTTACTGTCGGAGGAAAAACGATTTACCATGTTGGTGATACAGCATTGTTTACCGATTTAAAGATGTACGGGGAAATGAATGACATTGATATTGCGTTTATCCCGATTGGAGATAACTTCACGATGGGACCTGAAGATGCTTTAGTTGCAGCTGATTGGATTAATGCGAAGATTAGTGTACCGGTCCATTACAATACTTTCCCTGTGATTGAACAAGATCCAGATGCTTGGGCAAGTAAAGTGAAAACCGGAGAAGGTCGTGCATTGAAAATTGGCGAATCCATCGAATTATAGTTATAGATAAATATTGCGAATGTTAGCCGTATAAACAGTTTACTGTTTATAGGGCTTTTTCTGATTGTAAATTTCATAATAATTTTGTGTAGATTCATGAAATTACTTCCATATAGTGCTATAATCATGGGTGAAAAGTTACATGCGATATAGCTGAGGGGGGCCGGAGGTTGGAGTACATATATTGTCTGTTATTCTTTACATTTGGAGCGATATTCGGCTCGTTTTATAACGTGGTAGGACTTAGAGGACCGAAAAATGAAACATTTATAAATGACCGCTCCTATTGTCCAAGATGTAAAAAAACATTGTCTTGGTATGAACTAATGCCTATTATGTCTTATTTCATCCAGTTTGGGAAATGTAGGTATTGCGGTGAAAGAATCTCACCTGTATATCCGATAATTGAAGCATTAACTGGATGTTTATTTCTATTCAGTTACATGCAGATTGGATTCGACTGGGAGTTAGTCATAGCATTAATGCTAGTATCCATGTTGATGATTATACTCGTTTCTGATATTCACTATATGATCATTCAAAACAATGTATTGCGATTTTTCCTGCCATTTTTTATCATTATGCGATTTATCAGTCCGTTGGATCCTTGGTGGTCTCCGATTGTCGGCTCGCTTATAGCAATTGCACTGCTTGCGTTGATTATCATTATTAGCCGTGGAGGTATGGGTGCTGGGGACATGAAGTTATTTGGAGTGTTAGGAATTGTATTAGGACTGCAAAATGTACTCCTAGCTTTCTTTTTGGCATGTCTATTAGGTGCTGTAGTGGGAATAGCGTTAATGGCACTTAAAATTGTTGAACGAAAACAGCCGATTCCATTTGGTCCGTATATAGTTGCAGGTGCATTACTTTCTTATTTTTATGGGGAAGAGATGATTCATTGGTACATGCAGTTGTTTTACATAAACTGTTAGATATACGTTGAAAAAATGGAGCAACTGGTACAACCGTCCTTCCATTCATGCTTATGCACCATATGGAGCCTGTTTTTTAGAAGAATGTTCCTTTTAAAAAAATATTGTTGTTTATAAGTATCGTTTCATTATCTGCTATCTCACTTCACCCTCTATTTTTACAAAATTTAGAAGCGAATGGAAACATATCCAATGGATTGGAAATTGCGAACATCATGTTAGAGGGTATGGACCGCAAAGAGGCAAAATTGTTCTCGATGAGCAAATTGAAAGTTGGCGAGCGAAGGATCCAATTATAGAAGAGAATGCTTACAAAGAAATAAAAGGAAAATGTGATGTAAATCTAGGTAATCCTGGTGATAGTGACAGAGAGGATAATCCAATAATTGAATGGGACGATTCACATAAACCGACAATTGACGTTTGGTACGACTAGTCACTTTACATAATAATTGTTCTTTCACACATGATTACTCCATATATATATTTAAAAAGGAGGAAACATACTATGAAAAACCTACCCACCCTCCGACTACTTCTGGCAGCTCTCATGCTCTATTTCGCCTGGCCGAAGTTTACACTTGCAGCTTCAGGCTTGGAGATGACGTTTTGGGGTATGTGGCTGGCATTTTTGCTGCTTGTAGTTGGAGCGAATTTGGCGAATCTTTTACAAATGATCGCACCGCCTGTAATGGAACAGTCTTTTGAGGAAAACAAAATACGTGCTAATCGTTGAGTAGTTGGGTTCTAATCTGTATAATTGAATTAGAAGTATTGCTATAGTACAGATTAGGCGGTGTTTAAGATGGCTACGAAACACGAAATGATTTTGCAACATATTTTATCTTTAGAAGTTGGCCAAAAGATCTCCGTACGCCAAATTGCAAAAGTCATGAATGTAAGTGATGGAACTGCCTACCGGGCAATTAAGGAAGCGGAAAATCAAGGGCTTGTAAGTACGATTGAGCGGGTCGGTACCATTCGGATTGAAAAGAAGAAAAAAGAAAACTTCGAGCGGCTGACATTTGCAGAGGTTGTCAACATAATTGATGGACAAGTACTTGGAGGACGTGATGGCCTTCATAAGACATTAAGTAAATTCTTGATCGGTGCCATGCAGCTGGAAGACATGATGCGTTACACGGATGCGGGTTCTTTACTTATTGTTGGTAACCGGGTGGAAGCGCATTATCGTGCGTTGCAGACCAGAGCTGCTGTGTTGATTACCGGGGGTTTCGATACAGAAGAAAGGAATAAGCAACTTGCGGACGAGAAGGACTTGCCGATCATTTCTACAAGTTATGATACGTTTACCGTAGCTTCTATGATTAACCGTGCAATTTATGACCAGTTGATCAAAAAGGAAATTATCTTTGTAGGAGATATCGCAACTCCATTGGAAGATACATTTTATATGCGTAATACGGATAAGATTGAGGATTGGTATGTATTAAATAGACGTTCCACCCACACACGTTTTCCAGTGGTCGACAGTAAGATGCGCGTAGTTGGGATGATCTCCTCAAAAGATATTGTAGGTCAGGATGAACAGATAAGTATCGACAAAGTGATGAGTAAGAAACCTCATACCGTGCAGTCTAAAACTTCACTGGCGTCTGCTTCTCATACGATGGTTTGGGAAGGTATTGAACTCTTGCCGGTAGTAGATGATTCTCGAATTTTAATTGGTGTAGTGTCCAGACAGGATGTACTGAAGGCAATGCAGCAAATACAACGTCAGCCACAAGTAGGGGAGACCATTACAGATATCATTACAAGTAATTTGGAAGCTGCTCCTGATGAGGAAAATGTATTCGTTTCACAAGTTGTACCACAAATGACGAATCATTTAGGAACCTTAGGTCACGGAGTCTTCACTGCTTTGATTATAGAGGCAAGCAGTAGATTGTTGATGGATAAACGGAGAGCGGAATTATCCATTGAAAATATTACCGTTTACTTCACGAAGCCGGTGCAAATCGATAGTGAACTCCGGATTAAGCCGACTATCCTAGAGGTTGGACGACTATATGCGAAAGTGGACGTTGAAGTGTTTGATGAGAAAAACCTTATTGGTAAAGGCTTATTAATGGCACAATTGATTAATCGTTAAAAAAACATGCACCTAAGAGAAGGTGCATGTTTTTTATTCGCTAGGATTCAATCTCCGATATTCATTTCGATAATGCCTTGCTTCGTTATAACCACGAGTTACCTGCAAACCACCTAAAAGTACAAATATAATGCCGATAATTAGAGAAAGTGTCGTCTCATAAAAGAAATATTGGTTAATTCCAAACAGCAGAATAAAAGCACCTAGGCAGATACGGGACTTACCATTAAAATACTTTTGTGTTAAGATATCTTTGCTTTTCACAATAGCAACCTTATAATAAACGTATAGTACAAGGGAAATCACGATACCTATAGGGAAAATTATCATATCATCTCTCCTAAACTACCTTAAATACTAAATCACTATTCTATTCTAACTTGTTTTACAGTATTTTTCTAGTTATGTACGGAGTAAGACTAAATAATAGGTTTTCCCTTAAGGAGATTGGAGCTGTATTATGGAAAAACGTAGTATTATTGAAGCGATAAAACAATATGAAACAATTATTATTCATCGTCATGTCCGCCCTGATCCAGATGCACTTGGTTCTCAAGGTGGATTAAAAGAAATCATCCAAACATCTTACCCTGATAAAAATGTCTATATTGTTGGAGTGGACGACCCCGAGTTTGAATTTCTTATTAAAATGGACACCATTTCTGAGGATGTGTATGAAGGGGCTCTTGTTATTGTATGTGATACGGCGAATACACCAAGAATAGATGATGAGCGCCATAAGTTGGGTGAGAAGATAATTAAAATTGATCATCATCCGAATGTGGATGCGTATGGAGATGTTGTGTGGGTTAATACCGATGCAAGCTCAACAAGCGAAATGATTTATGAATTGTTTGAAGCAGGAAAGAGCGAGGGATTCAAGTTAAGTGATGAGGGAGCGAGATTACTATATGCTGGTATAGTAGGTGATACCGGTAGATTTTTATTTCCAAGCACAACGAAGAAAACGTTCCAATTTGCTGCTGAGCTTGTTACCTATCAATTTGACCGCCCGGAATTATATCAAAATCTTTACAGTGTAGAGACGAATATTATGCGGCTTAGAGGTCATATCCTGCAGGACTTTAAAATGTTCGAGTCTGGATTGTGTGCAATAAAGCTGACAAAAGAATTGTTGGATGAGTATCAAGTTTCTGCAGATGAGACAGGACAACTCGTTAATGTACTCGGTGATGTTAAAGGGATTAAAGCATGGGTGTTCTTTATCGAAGAAGATGATTTGATAAGAGTGAGACTCCGCTCTAAAGGTCCAGTGATTAATGAGATAGCAGCGAAATATAACGGTGGGGGACACCCATTGGCTTCGGGAGCGACGGTTTACAGCTGGGAAGAAGCAGATGCGGTCATCCATGATTTAGATATAACATGTAAAAATTACAGAAAATAACCCGGACCTTTGGTCTGGGTTATTCCATAACTTTTGTAGAATCTTTTTGAGGAATAATCCAACAACCGGCTGGTGTTTTGTCAATAAAAACATTTAAATTTTCTCGGGCAATATCACGCTCTAATAGTCGAATCACTTCAGTTGACTCAACAAAGGCTGTTTCTCCGTTCTTTAATCTTTTCATATTTTCTACTACCAATGATTTCGCAGGAATAATCATGTTTCTCCCCTCCTTATACTCTTTTATCGTATGGAATAATCTTGAAAAGGTGCCTATACTCAATTAGAGCGCTTACATTATATGTTATTTCCATCATACACAAAAAGACCCTTCGTTAAACGAAAAGTCTAAAATGTTCATAAATTGTTCAATTTAGAATATTCGCGTCAACTACGATTTTAAGTTTTGGAGCGAATGTAAGTCTGGAGACTGTAAAATGATAGGAGACTTTATCGATTGTGAATGCCTTGTTTTCAATCGCTGAGATAAGCAACTCTTCACTGGCAGAAACGACTTGAACTTCTACCCCGATTAGATGACTGATTTCTTCTTTTATTAATGTTTTTAACTGTGATATAAGTAAGCTATCTTTAATAATATCTGGGTTGGAAATAATAATCTCTATTTCTTGAATGGATAATGCCGTATCTTGATTTTCTTGAGTTTCCAGTAATACTTTATTTTGTTCTCTTAGGTCAATAATCGCTTCCTGTAAATCATAGTTTTCAGTTAGTAGATTCTCGTACATCGACCCGTACATATAAAGTAAAATAAAATATCCAATCACACCACCAGTAAACATACCGACGAAGAATCGCTGCCAACCAGGTCTCTTATAGTATGGTGGAAAATGCATTTAAGACATACCTTTCTGTGTAATCCATTCAATGATTGTCAGCCCCACCTTGACACCGCCCATAGCTGAGACAATTAGAAGGACCTGCTTCAGGAGATCAAAGGTTGAACCGCCAAATAATCCTCTTTCCACATTGGCAATGGCATCAAATGTACCGCCAATTGCTGCGACAATCGCCCAAATTCTAAGTCGATCTGCAATTCTTGTCATGGAAGACAGCGGGGGATCTCCAGTTGCGAAGTCTCCGATACTTCCAATGACAGAGCCACCGAGAATGACTCCAAAAGCAATAAAAAAGCAGTGTATAAATGCGGCAAAAAAGCGTTCCTCAATCAATTGCTTCACTCCCTTTAGCCTGTCCTTTATTATGTTATGTTGAATCCTGAATGAATATGAACCATTACAGTACCTTGATTAACTTGCGTAAATTGTTCATCAATATCGGTGTGAAGCGATCGTTCCGATAGAGGTTTCATATTTCGAGGATATACAGTTACAACAGGTATTAGGTGTTAACCGTATGCATGTTCCTATTTCCTTGGTATAATAGTACACATAGAACAGAAGGTGGGATTGTATGTCTTATACACATTTACAGGTCAGAAGCGGTTTCAGCCTTATGAATAGTACGATTACCATTGATCGTTTAGTGGCTAAGGCAAAAGAAATGAACTTTTCCGCACTCGCCTTGACGGATGAAGGGGTTCTATATGGAGTGATCCCTTTTTATAAAGCGTGTAAGAAGGTTGGAATCAAGCCGATTATCGGGTTGATTATTCCTGTTTCAAGAGAAGATAACTTACATACGAAGATTACATTGTTAGCGAAAAATAATTCAGGCTACAAGAATCTCATTCGTCTCAGTACGATACTCCAAGTTGAAGGAAGAGAAGGAATCACTGTACATGAATTATCAGATCACACGGTTGGTTTGATTGGGATTCTTCCGGTAAATGATGTGGAGCTTTCCAAAAGACTTGAAGAAAGCAGCTTTGAAGAAGTCCACTCTTACTTGAGTATGTATGAAAGATTATTTGAACAAGGAGATTTCTACATTGGTGTAGAAAATAATAGTAAGCAAACAACATTATTAAAGCACTATACGAACAATTATCCAGCAAATATAACCGTAACCACCGACGTACATTATTTGGAAGAGAAAGATGTATACAGTTATGACTGTCTTCTAGCGATGAAACATGGAAGAGAATGGAGTATGCAAGTATCCAATGAAGCATTAAGGAATAAGCATTTGCGAACGGTACAAGAAGTGGAATTGGAACTTGGTGGACTTTTCCCGGATGCAATTCATGAAACGGCGAAAATTGCGGATAGATGTTCCGTTGAATTTAATTTCCAAAAGCGTCTGTTGCCTACCTATCCATTAGAGGATGGGGTCGATGTTCATGACTATTTAGAAAAGCAATGTTTCATGAAGCTTCCAGAAAAGTATTCAAACATTACAGCAGAAATAAGGGAACGGTTGGAATATGAGTTATCAGTAATACAAAGAATGGACTTCAGTGATTACTTCCTCATTACTGCAGATATTATCGCCTACGCTAAACAACAAGGGATTGCAGTTGGTCCAGGACGTGGTTCGTCTGCCGGTTCACTTGTGGCTTATGTCCTTGGAATAACGGATGTTGACCCTATTCACTACAACCTATTATTTGAGAGATTTCTAAATCCTGAACGCCAAACAATGCCGGATATTGACATCGATTTCTCTGATGAAAGGAGAGACGAAGTAATCGACTATGTCCGGGAAAAATATGGACATGAACATGTCGCACAAATCATTACGTTTGGTACATTTGCAGCGAGATCTCTCATTCGGGAGTTGATTAAAACCCTAGCAGTTGACGGACAAGATGCCCAGTTCATCTTAAGGGAGATTCCGACCCAGTCATCGAAATCGATTGTAGAAATGATGAAGGGACTTCCAGAACTGAAGGAATATATTAAACAGTCACCGAAGTTGAAGCTTCTGTTTTCTATCGCGGTCCGTCTAGAAGGTTTGCCGAGGCATATTTCAACCCATGCTGCAGGTGTGGTGATCAGTGAGCAACCACTGGTTGAACATGTGCCACTTACAACAGGCACTGGAAATACGTATTTGACCCAGTTTGCAATGAATGATTTAGAGTCGATCGGACTTTTAAAAATGGATTTTCTTGGGCTTCGCAATCTTTCCTTATTGGAAAGGGTCATAGATTCAATCAATTATCGCAGAAAAGAACCAATACGTTTAGAACAAATTCCTGCAAATGATGAAAAAACCTACTCACTTCTTCGTGAAGGTAAAACGAATGGAGTATTCCAATTGGAATCGGCTGGGATGAAGCGTGTCCTACGCGAGCTTAAACCAACTGGTTTTGAAGACATTGTTGCTGTTAATGCCCTTTACCGTCCAGGACCAATGGATTTCATTCCTAACTATATTGCGAGAAAGCATCAAAAGGAAGAAGTTGTTTATCCACATAAAGATTTAAAGCCGATTTTAGAAACTACGTATGGTGTGCTTGTTTACCAAGAACAAATCATGCAAATTGCAAGTCGGATTGCCGGTTTTACGCTTGGGGAGGCCGATATATTAAGGAGAGCCGTCAGTAAGAAAAATCATCAAGTGATGCAGGAGGAGCGGCAACGGTTTATTGATGGTTGTTTGAAAAGTGGCTATACAGAAAAAGTAGCGGAAGAAATATTCAGTTGGATTGTCCGTTTTTCAAACTACGGTTTTCCGAGGAGCCATGCGGTCGCCTATAGTAAGATTTCCTATCAATTAAGCTACTTAAAGGCGAATTTTCCTGCAAGTTTTTTTGCTGAAATCTTGACGAGATCTAGAAATCAACAAGAAAAATTGCATTTGTATATTAAAGAAATGAATGAAATCGGCATGGAACTATTACCACCATCGGTAAATAGAAGCTTCGGTAAATATACTGTTGAAAAAGATAAAATACGGATGGGTCTCAGTTCGATAAAAGGGATTGGAAATGATGCGATACGGGCAATCATTGAAGCCAGAAAAAATGGGGGAGCATTCAAAAATCTATTTGATTTTTGTCTCCGAGTGCCGAATGAATCGGTTAAGCGTTCCACAATAGAGAATTTGATATTAGCTGGTGCTTTTGATGAGTTGTTTAATAATCGCGCGAGTTTGCTAGCATCCATTGATCAAGCATTAGAACAAGGTGAATTGTTCCGTGAGTTCCACGATCAGCCGAATCTATTTGAGAATCAGCTTAACCTAGACGTAAACTATGTAGAGATTGAAGATTTTACAATCACTAAAAAACTACAGGATGAAAAAGAATTGGTCGGAATGTATCTTTCTAGCCATCCATTAAAAAATTATCGCTCCCAATTACGAGCAAACGGGTTTCTTCCCATAGCTTCAATGGAACCATTGGCTGGCAGGAAAAACGTGAAGACTGTTGTTATTCTGCAGGAAATCAAGCAGATACGTACCAAACGCGGAGATCAAATGGCTTTTCTCACGATTGCGGATGAACACGATATTCTCGATGCTGTCATTTTTCCTGATAAGTACCGTGAAGTGAAACGCTGGCTTGAGGAAGAACAAATCGTGATGATTATTGGAAAAGTCGAAGAACGGAATCAAAAGCTACAATTTGTTATTGATAATATCCAGCTTTTCACAGAACAAGAGCTTGAGCATAAATTTGATAAAATGATGTTTATTAAAACGACGAAGCAAACAAATCCACAGGCGTTGCCGGTTATTGGCGAAGCTTCGAAATTGTATCCAGGAAATGTCCCGATCATTTTATATAATGAAGCAGAAAAACAATCGTATAAATTGAATCAAAGTTATTTTATTGAACCGACGGGTGCCTGTCTACAGCAGTTACGAACATTTTTTGGCAGGGACAACGTGGTTGTGAAGAAAACCTGAACGCGTATGAGCTTTACAGATAAATCTCTTTTGTTATAATATAGAAGTCATTAGGGGTGGTCAGACCACTTGGATTGCTGTAAACCATCAATTCAGGAATGTTAAAAAAGGGGAGAATAAAATCATGGCAAGCTTAAGAGATGAAGCATTGCATATGCACAAAGTAAATCAAGGTAAATTGTCAGTCCAATCCAAAGTTCAAGTAAACGATTCAAAAGACTTGAGCCTCGCTTATTCACCAGGGGTTGCAGAGCCATGTAAAGAAATTTATGATCGTACATCCCGTGTGTACGACTATACCATGAAGGGGAATATGGTGGCAGTCGTAAGTGATGGTTCAGCAGTATTAGGATTAGGAAACATTGGTCCGGAAGCTTCACTTCCAGTTATGGAAGGCAAAGCGGTACTGTTTAAGAGTTTTGCTGGAGTGGATGCATTCCCGATATGCTTGGCTACGCAGGATGTTGATCAGATTGTGAATGTGGTGAAGTTAATGGAGCCGACTTTTGGCGGAGTCAACCTGGAAGATATTGCAGCACCTAATTGCTTCATCATAGAAGACCGTTTGAAAGAAGAAATGAACATTCCGATTTTCCACGATGACCAACACGGAACAGCTATTGTGACTGTTGCCGGTTTAATTAATGCATTGAAACTTGTTGATAAACAGTTTAAAGATATTAAAGTAGTCTTAAGTGGTGCCGGGGCAGCTGGTATTGCAATTGCCCGTTTATTAGAAAGCTTCGGTGTTAGAAGTATGGTAATGTGTGATTCTCGAGGTGCGATATTTGAAGGTCGACCGTATGGGATGAATGAGGTTAAAGAAATGGTTGCGCAATTTACCAACTTAGATAGAAAAGAAGGAACGTTGGAAGATATGCTGGAAGGTGCAGATGTATTTATCGGTGTATCTGTTGCTGGCGCACTAACGGAAGAAATGGTTGCAAAAATGAATGATGATCCAATTATATTCGCAATGGCAAATCCGGAACCGGAAATTATGCCTGAAATAGCCAAACAAGCTGGAGCAAAAGTAATTGGTACTGGCCGTTCAGATTTCCCAAATCAAGTCAACAATGTGTTGGCATTTCCAGGAATTTTTCGTGGAGCTTTAGATGTTAGAGCGACACGCATTAATGAAAAAATGAAAGTAGCAGCTGCCCATGCGATTGCATCCCTCATTTCTGAGGAGGAGTTGAATGAAGATTATGTTATTCCAGCTCCATTTGATGCCCGTGTAGCACCAATTGTTGCCAAAAGTGTAGCTCAAGCTGCGATGGAGTCTGGTGTTGCACGTCTTCAAGTTGATCCTGAAGAGGTTGCGGAAAAAACTAGGCAGCTTACAGGAAAATTTGAATAGATCGTTCATGACGCTGCAGAAGGGATTTTAGGTTATGTCAAAGTCTTCAAAACCAAAAGTATATCAAGGAGTTTTAGAAGAGGTACGCATGTATATCCGTGATAACCATCTATCCCCGGGTGATAAGCTCCCCTCAGAAAGGGAGCTTTCCGACAAGCTGCAGGCTGGAAGGTCATCCATTCGTGAGGCATTACGAGCCTTGGAATTATTGGGATTAATTGAAACTCGACACGGTGAAGGAACATTTCTTAGATCCTATCAATCATTGCAATCTGTGGAATTATTATCTTCTTTCATTTTATTAGAGGATCAAACAAGAAATGAGCTTCATCAAGTTAAACGCATGATTGAAAAAGAAGCAGTCAAAATGGCATTGCCTCTGATTCAGGAGGATACTTTAACTAAGCTGGAAGCAATTGTGAAAAGCAGTGCGCCATCCGAGAAGAAACATATCGACTTTTTCACATGCGTGCTACAACAAGCAAATAATAAATTATTGTTAAAAATTTGGATGTTGTTGGAAGAATTTTCGCATTCGATTGATAGTGTATATGAGAGCCAGGTATTTTATGATAAGCTCTTGGAAATAATCGCAGAGAAAGACAACAACGCGTTAGAAAGTTTATACGAGCAGTAAAATCATATCAATAATAAATAATTTATAGCTCCTTGCAAATTATGACAAATTTCTCTAATAGGATAAGCTATGATGAGTGGTGGATATGCTTCGTATGTTGCTTTTGAGAAGGAGGTATGATCCTTGCTGAAAGATATATTTAGCAAGCGTAGACGTTACGCATCGATACCGAGTGAAAATGGCAAGGTCGATGTTCCTGAAGGCCTTATGCAAAAATGCAAAGGTTGTAATAAAATCTTTTATAGAAAAGAAATCAAAAAGATGCTTCATGTTTGTGTGAATTGTGGCTACCATCATCCGCTGACCGCATGGGAACGGATTGATAGCCTATTTGATGAGGGAACTTTTGTAGAATGGGATGCAAACATCACTTCTACAAACCCGTTGAATTTTCCGGATTATATTGAAAAGGTGGAAAAAGACCGGAAAAAAACTGGCTTAAACGAAGCTGTTGTAACAGGTAAAGGCACCATTGACGGACAAGAAACTGCTTTTGCTGTTATGGATTCCAATTTCCGCATGGGAAGTATGGGTTCCGTGGTTGGAGAGAAGATAGCTCGTGCTATTGAAAATGCCAGAAAAGAATCCATTCCATTTATTATTTTCTGTGCTTCCGGTGGAGCAAGGATGCAAGAAGGGGTATTAAGCTTGATGCAGATGGCGAAAACGTCGATTGCAATTAAACGCTTCAGTGATGCTGGTGGGCTAATGGTTTCTGTTATGACTCATCCAACGACTGGAGGAGTATCTGCAAGCTTTGCCTCTATCGGTGATTACAACTTTGCTGAGCCGGGAGCTTTAATTGGTTTTGCCGGAAGAAGAGTTATCGAACAAACCGTTAGGGAAAAATTGCCGCAAGATTTTCAAACCGCCGAATTTCAGTTGAAGCATGGGCAATTGGACAAGGTTATTCATCGTAAAGATATGAAAGACACCCTTTCTACATTGCTGAAGCTACATAAGAAGGGTGGAGAGCATTAAAAATGAAGCAAGTATTGGATTTTGAAAAACCGGTAGTCAATTTAAAAGAAAAAATAGCTGAACTGAAAAAGTTCACTAATGATAGTGAAATTGATTTATCTGAAGAAATAGCGACGTTAGAAGAGAGATTAAGGGTCTTAGAAGATGATATATATGGTAATCTAAAACCGTGGGAACGGGTGCAAATGGCACGACACGGGGAACGTCCGACGACACTAGACTATATCGAAAGAATCTTCACTGATTTCATTGAATTTCATGGAGATCGCAACTTCGGTGATGATGCTGCCATCGTAGCTGGAATTGCTTTCTATAAAGACAAGCCAATTACCGTTATCGGTCATCAGCGCGGTAAAGACACGAAAGAAAATATTCGCCGCAACTTCGGCATGCCGCATCCGGAAGGTTACCGTAAAGCACTCCGTCATATGAAGCAAGCAGAAAAGTTCAAGCGTCCGATTGTTTGTTTTATTGATACAAAAGGTGCATATCCTGGTAAGGCTGCAGAAGAGCGTGGCCAAAGTGAAGCGATTGCCAGAAACCTAATGGAGATGGCCGGGTTACGTGTGCCGATTGTATGTATCGTCATTGGTGAAGGTGGTAGTGGTGGAGCTCTGGCGCTTGGTGTGGGTGACCATGTCCATATGCTGGAGAATTCCACTTACTCTGTTATCTCACCAGAAGGAGCAGCTTCTATTCTCTGGAAAGATGCCAGCTTAGCAAAAAAAGCTGCGGAAACGATGGGGATCACTTCCTATGAATTGAAAAAGTTGCAAGTGATTGATGAAATAATCCCTGAACCGAGAGGTGGGGCGCATCGAGATGTGGATGAACAGTCCAAATTTATCGATACAGTCCTATCCAAATCGCTCCAGAATTTATCACAACTGAATGAGGAAGAATTGTTGGAGAAAAGATGGGAAAAATATAAACAGATTGGTCAATTTGATATATTATAAGAAAACGTGGTACGTACCTGTATGGGTCTGTACCACGTTTTTTCTCGAAAAATAGTAGAAATAGTTGATAAACATAAATTTAACGGTTAAATAATTGCTATTTTGACGTTTTTTATTTATCTTTAAAGATAGTGGGTATATATGTAACAGGTTCTATTAAATTATTAGTACAGTTTATTGCAATCAATTTATCAATTAGAAAAACCTATTTTACGGGGTGATCATGTTGAAACGAATTGGAGTACTGACAAGTGGTGGAGATGCACCAGGAATGAATGCAGCGATTCGCGCTGTCGTTCGAAAAGGAATTTATCACGGACTTGAACTATATGGGATTAAATATGGCTTCCAAGGTTTAATGGAAGGCAATATAGAAAAAATGGAAATCGGTTCGGTTGGTGATATTATCCAACGGGGAGGAACAGCTCTGTTCTCAGCACGTAGTGAAGAGTTTAAGACCGATGAAGGACAACAAAAAGCAATTGAACAGTTGGAAAAGTTCGGGATAGAAGGATTAGTCGTCATTGGTGGCGATGGAAGTTTTCGTGGAGCGGAGGCTCTGACGAAGAAAGGATTTCCTTGTATCGGCATTCCAGCTACAATTGATAATGATATAACTGGCACTGACTTTACAATTGGCTTTGATACGGCTCTAAATACTGTTATTGAAGCGATTGATAAAATTCGTGATACAGCGACTTCCCATGAAAGAACTTACATCATCGAGGTAATGGGAAGGGATGCAGGCGATCTTGCGTTATGGGCTGGTCTTGCCGGTGGTGCAGAGTCGATTATTATCCCTGAGAAGAAAGAAGATTTCCAGGATATTATTGATAGATTAAAACGTGGACATGAACGTGGTAAAAAACATAGTATCATTCTGTTGGCCGAAGGAGTCGGCAGCGGATTTGACTACGGTGAAAAGATAGAGAAAGAAACGAAATTGGAAACTCGTGTCACTGTTCTTGGTTATATCCAGCGCGGTGGTTCACCATCTGCGACGGACCGTGTACTCGCAAGTAGACTTGGTGGTCGAGCTATAGAGCTTTTAATGGATGGTAAAGCGGGTAGAATGGTTGGTATAGAGAATAATCGACTTGTGGATTATGCTTTTAATGATATTTTTAATGGATCTAATACAATACATGATGAAATGTATCGATTATCAAAAGAATTATCTATATAGCTCTAAAATTTAAGGAGGAATTACGTTGAGAAGTACAAAAATAGTATGCACGATTGGCCCTGCTTCAGAGTCAGTTGAAATCTTAGAACAGTTGATTGATGCTGGAATGAATGTGGCCAGGCTTAATTTCTCTCATGGTGACTTTGAGGAGCATGGTGCTCGTATCCAAAATATCCGTGAAGCGGCAGCCAATAAAAAGAAAAATATCGCCATTCTTTTAGATACGAAGGGGCCAGAGATTCGTACAGGTAACTTTAAAGATGGCCGAGCAGATATTGAAATGAACAGTACCGTGTTTATTTCAATGGATGAAGTTGAAGGCGATGCGGAAAGATTTTCAGTTACGTATCCGGGACTGATCCATGATGTTGCGGTCGGGTCCAAGATTTTACTGGATGATGGTTTAATTGAGTTGGAAGTTGTAGAGATTCACAAGGAGAAAAATGAAATCGAAACAAAAGCTCTCAACTCAGGAGAAATCAAAAATAAAAAGGGTGTTAACGTACCTAACGTTTCCTTGAATTTACCTGGAATTACTGACAAAGATCGGGAAGATATTATTTTTGGAATAAAAAATAACGTGGACTTCATTGCACCATCCTTTATCCGTCGTGCATCGGATGTACTTGAAATACGGGAAGTATTGGAAGAACATCTCGGTACTAATATTCAAATCATACCTAAAATCGAAAACCAAGAAGGCGTAGATCATATCGATGAGATCTTACAGGTGAGCGATGGACTAATGGTTGCCCGAGGCGACTTGGGAGTTGAAATTCCAGCTGAAGATGTACCGCTTGTACAGAAGCAGCTAATTAAGAAATGTAATCTTGCTGGCAAACCGGTGATTACTGCAACTCAAATGCTGGATTCCATGCAACGGAACCCAAGACCGACTCGTGCTGAAGCATCAGACGTTGCAAATGCCATCTTTGATGGTACAGATGCTATTATGTTATCTGGAGAAACTGCAGCCGGTATGTATCCAGTTGAATCGGTAAAAACGATGAATAATATCGCATTGAAAACAGAATCAGCTCTTGAACATAAAAGTATCTTAAGTGAAAGATCAAAGTTAGTTGAAATGACGATTACTGAAGCCATCAGTCAATCGGTCACTCATACAGCGATGAATTTAGATGTGGAGGCAATCATCACTCCGACTGAAAGTGGACATACTGCTCGTATGATTTCTAAATATCGACCGAAACAAACAATTATAGCCGTCACTTTTCATGAGCGAGTAAATCGTCAATTGGCTCTTGTATGGGGTGTACAGCCTATTATGAGTGAAAAGGCGAGTAATACAGATGAGATGCTGGATGTGGCAATTGAGCGTGGAGTAGCTTCAGGAATTTGCAGTCATGGCAGCAGAGTAATTATCACAGCCGGTGTTCCTGTTGGCGAAAGTGGTACGACTAATCTTCTTAAAGTCCATATCATAGGAGATGTTATCGCAAAAGGACAAGGAATTGGACGTCAAAGTGCGTATGGAAAAGTCGTCATTGCTCGTAGTGGAGAAGAAGCGATTGCAAAAGTCAGCCCAGGAGATATTCTTGTAACGTATGGCACAGATAGGGATATGATGCCAGCAATCGAAAAAGCAGGTGCAATTGTTACTGTGGAAGGCGGCTTGACTTCCCATGCAGCAGTTGTCGGATTGAGTCTAGGTATACCGGTGATTGTCGGTGTAGAAAATGCAATGAAGGTATTGGAAGATGGACAACATGTAACAATCGACGGAACAAAAGGTGACATTTATAACGGTCATGCAAGTGTATTGTAAATAATAATAAAGGTAATGATAAGCAATGCTAAAATTCAATAGCATTGCTTATCCTTCTTTTATACAGCCAATAATATTGGACATAAAAAAGGAAAGGCTGTGATATCATGCGTTGGTTAATAATCGGTTTTGGTGTGTTTTCCTTAATTGAAATTGGTTTACTTATCTGGATTGGCAGCAACACAGGGGTATGGCCGCTGCTTCTATTCATCATATTAACAGCTCTACTCGGATTTGCTGTTGGCAGGAAGCAAGGTTTCAAAACATGGGAACGAGCATCACAATCCATGCAATCAAACCAAGTGCCGGCGGCGGAAATAGTAGATGGTCTCTGTATCATCGTTGGTTCCTTATTATTGATTGCACCAGGATTGATATCAGATATTATTGGATTGACTTTTCTATTACCTTTTTCACGATCTATGTGCAAGCGGATAGTTTCGAAATTACTCTATAAACTTGTTCAAAAAGGTCCGATAATATATCGCCGATTTTAAGTTTTTCCGTTGATATAACCTATTAGCCATCGAAACAACCCGGCATCGATAAGTCCTTTAAGGATAATGATGGCAAATGGAGCAAGCAATAAGCCTAGGACTCCCCATATTCTCATGCCGATAAAAGCAGCAACGAGCCAGGCGAGTGGGTGAATTGCCATATTCATTGAATATATTTTTGGTTCGATCAATTGTCTTGTGATAATCACAATTCCATACACAATGGATAGTCCAATTGTCATCGGATAGTCAGCTGTTATAAAGGAGTAGCCGATCCAAGGTATGAACAATAAGCCTGTCCCCAGAAATGGGATTAAATCGACAAGAATCATAAATAGAGCGATGGTAAGAGCATGTTTGACTCCGATAATGGATAGACCAAGGAATATCAAATGAAAGGATATGGCTACCAAAATGAATTGTGCTTTTAAATAACCTAGTGTTGATTTCTTAAGATGATAGACGATATGTTGGAGCTTAGTAGATACTTTTATTGGAATATGTTTGGCAAAAAAGTGTTTGATTCCTGGGTAATCTGCTGATAATAAAAAACTGGCCAGCAAAATGAAGAAAGTCACGGTTATCGATTCTGGTATCGCTGCAAGATTACGAGGTATGGCGAATAACAAACTTTGAAAAAACATGCCAACAAGACCTGCAACATGTTTGAATAAATCTGTAATATACTCCTCAACAAAAAGTTGATCATCCGCTGTCAATTGATTAAAGAGTAATAATATCTGTTCATAGATTGGCAGAATCCTCTGAGTGAAAAACTGATCCATAATTGTCCCGAATTGATGAAGCTGTTCTGGAAGAATTTCTGCAAGATAAGCTATTCCTTCATAAATCTCTGTAACAACCATAAACAATATTCCTATGCCAACCAATAATAGAGTCAGCAGTGTGAGGATACTTGCCAATGCTCTTGGAAGCTTGAGGTTTGTATGTAAAAATTTGACTGCTGGTTCCATAAGATATGCGATAAGAAAAACAATGATCATGGGAAATATAAGAGAAAAAGTATAGCGGAAAATAAAATATATACTGACAATGAGAAGTAAAATGATGCATAATTTTAATGTTTTTGTTAAAATTGACTTGTCCATTAAAAATCCCCCAAAAACTTCGGTTCTTTCTATACATATGTTTTTAATAGAAATATTAGACTAAAAATTCAGGAATTCAGCTAATTTTTCTGTGTTTAAACGCTTTCAATTCACTTTATGCGTCATTTCCTATATAATGGACTTGGGGTAGACAATATTATATGATCAGTCTATTAAATATATGAAAATACATGAATATATAAGTTTAATGCCTTTTTAAATATAATATTGTCGCAAGAAAGTTAGAGTGAACAAATATATAGAAAAAGGAGAGGTTTTGTTATGACAACACCAACTAAGGGGTTAGAAGGAGTAGTAGCTGCTGAGTCTTCAATCAGTTCCATTATTGATGACCAATTGACATATGTCGGTATCCCAATTGATGATTTAGCAGAAAATGCGAGCTTTGAAGAAGTAGTTTATCTGCTTTGGAATTTAAAGCTTCCTAATGAAACTGAGTTAGAAGAGATAAGAAAAGCATTGGTTGAAAACATGAAAGTGCCAGAGGGTCTCATTGCACATTTAAAGTCTTATGACCTTAAATCGGTTCATCCAATGGCAGCATTACGTACAGCTGTTTCGTATATGTCATTGTATGACGAAAACCCTGAAAAACTGGACAGGGAATCCAATTTGAAGCGTGCTATCCGTATTCAAGGGAATTTAGGTGCAATTGTGACAGCGTTTGCACGTCTCCGTAATGGGGAAGAACCTGTTCAGCCTAAACCGGAATATACTTTTGCTGAAAACTTTATTTATATGTTAAATGGTAGAGCACCTAAAGATATTGAAGTTGAAGCAATTGATAAAGCACTTGTGCTTCACGCAGATCATGAATTGAATGCTTCAACCTTTACAGCACGTGTATGTGTAGCAACGCTATCTGATATGTATTCAGGCATCACTGCTGCTATCGGTGCATTGAAGGGCCCACTCCATGGTGGAGCAAATGAAGCGGTAATGAAGATGTTGACTGAAATTGGCGAAGTGGATAACGCTATTCCTTATGTAAAAGATAAACTAGCAAATAAAGAAAAGATTATGGGAATGGGTCACCGTGTCTATCGAAATGGAGATCCGCGCGCTAAACATTTAAAAGAAATGTCTCGACAGCTTACTGAATTAGTGGGCGAAGAGAAATGGTTTGAGATGAGTATTAAAATAGAAGACTATATAAAAGAAGAAAAAGGATTGCCTGCAAACGTAGACTTCTACAGTGCATCCGTATATCACAGCTTAGGTATTGATCATGATTTATTCACTCCGATTTTTGCAGTTAGCCGTACATCTGGTTGGCTGGCACATATTCTTGAACAATATGAGAATAACCGCTTAATCCGTCCGCGTGCAGATTACGTAGGCCCAGAACATGCGAAGTTTATTCCACTTGAAAATCGAGAGTAATTAAGTTATAGATAGATAGTAGGGATAGCTGGATCACATATCCAGCTATTCTTAATGAATATACATAGGAGGTTGTGTCATGACACAGGGAGAAAAGATTGTAGTAGAAAATGGGGTATTGAATGTACCAAATAACCCAATTGTTCCTTTTATTGAAGGAGATGGAACTGGTCCGGATATTTGGGCAGCTGCAAGTCGTGTAATCGATGCTGCAGTTGAAAAAGCTTATAATGGTGAAAAGAAAATTGAATGGTTAGAAGTTTATGCGGGTGAGAAAGCATTCAATAAATTTGGTGAATGGTTACCTCAAGAAACGCTTGATAAAATTGATGAATATAAAATTGCAATTAAAGGACCTCTTACAACTCCAATTGGAGGAGGATTCCGTTCATTAAACGTTGCATTACGTCAAGAACTAGATTTATATACTTGCTTACGTCCAGTACGTCATTTCAGCGGAGTTCCTTCACCTGTAAAGCGTCCTGAAGACGTTGATATGGCTGTTTTCCGCGAGAATACAGAGGATATCTACGCTGGTATCGAATGGGAAAAAGGCTCTGAAGAAGTGAAAAAAGTAATTGATTTCCTTCAAAACGAAATGGGCGTTAAAAATATCCGCTTCCCAGAAACTTCTGGTATTGGAATTAAACCAGTATCTGAAGAAGGAACAAAACGTCTAGTACGTTCTGCTATCGAATATGCCATCAATGAAGGCCGTAAGAGTGTTACGCTTGTACATAAAGGTAACATCATGAAATTTACAGAAGGTGCTTTCAAACAGTGGGGTTATGAAGTAGCTGAGGAAGAATTCGGCGATAAAGTATTCACTTGGGCTGAATATGACCGCATTGTTGAAAAAGATGGAAAAGACGCTGCTAATAAAGCACAGGATGATGCAGTATCAGCTGGTAAAATCATCATTAAAGATGCTATCGCAGATATTTTCCTACAACAAATTTTAACTCGTCCAAGAGAATTTGATGTAGTTGCTACTATGAACCTAAACGGAGATTACATTTCTGATGCACTTGCTGCACAAGTAGGCGGAATCGGAATTGCTCCTGGAGCAAACATCAACTATGACACAGGACATGCAATCTTTGAAGCTACACATGGTACTGCGCCTAAGTATGCTGGCTTAGATAAAGTTAACCCGTCATCTGTTATCTTATCTGCAGTGTTGATGCTAGAGCATTTAGGCTGGAGAGAAGCAGCAGATCTAATTACAGCGTCAATGGACAAGACGATTGAATCAAAAGTAGTAACTTATGACTTCGCACGTCTAATGGACGACGCAACGGAAGTTAAATGCTCTGAATTCGCAGACGAGCTAATCAAAAATCTATAAGACATATAACAAAGCCACCATTTTATGAAATTCATAGAATGGTGGTTTTATTTTTGTGAAAACAACTTTGTCTCAGCGGCTTTTCTTTTGGAGGTCCCGCAGTTTAAATACCTCTCGCTTTCCGCAGGCGGCCCGCGAGCCCCCGACGCACAGGACGTGTCGTTCTTAGTCTGGCTCTCTTCACTGCGGGGGCTCACCAGCCACATGGAAAGCGAAGGTGTATCGGGGCTGCGGACTTAGGTAGGGACTATGAATATTACTATTCAACTCAATATTATATTCTTCACCATATGCGTCAATAATAATTTACTGTAAACTATGTTAAAATTACTTAATATTAAGGTATTTGTTATACTCAACTTAAGTTTCAATGTTAAGATAGAGTTGTATTAATAGATAACTAGTTATAAGAGGAGACGAGGATTTACAATGAGTCAAAAAATTCTTATCGTAGATGATGAAAAACCAATTGTTACATTATTAAAATACAATCTAGAAAAATCAGGGTTTACAACAGACGAAGCATATAACGGAGCTGAAGCTGTCCAAAAAGCAGAGACAAATGATTATGACTTGATTGTTTTAGATCTAATGCTACCAGAAATGGATGGAATTGAAGTATGTAAATATTTAAGAAACAATAAGATTGAAACACCAATCCTCATGCTCACTGCAAAAGATGAAGAATTTGATAAAGTACTGGGGTTGGAACTTGGGGCAGATGATTATTTGACGAAACCATTCAGCCCTAAAGAGGTAATCGCAAGAATAAAAGCTATACTGAGACGGACCACAAAAGCAAATCAGAACAGCTTTAGTTCTATTTCAGTCGGAAACATAACCATCTTCCCAGAAAGATATGAAGCGGAAATGGATGGAAAAGTAGTCACCTTCACTCGAAAAGAATTTGAGTTGTTATATTTCTTAGCTAAAAATAAAGGGAAAGTAATATCACGAGATCAGTTGCTGAGCGGTGTATGGGATTATGATTTTGTAGGAGATACCCGTATCGTCGATGTCCATATAAGTCATTTGCGAGATAAAATCGAGCCGGATACAAAAAAACCAATTTACATTAAGACTATCCGTGGTCTCGGTTATAAAATGGAGGAACCTGCTCGATGAGAGCACCATTTTCAAAAATATTACTCTCCTACGTAATAAGTTTGTTTTTTATTTTACTTGTTGCAGGACTAATAATTTCTACCTTTGTTGAAAACATGATTTTTTTAATTGCTGTTTTAATTATCGTGTATGTGATAGTTTGCAGTATGTTTATTAGGATTCACCATGATTATATTCATCCAATTAGTAAAGCATCAAAAACAATAGAAGAAATTACAAAAGGAAATTACCAAGCGAGGTTTCATTTCACAAGAAATTCTCTGCTTGGTAATCTAAGTAATCGTATCAATAGGCTTGCTAGGGAGTTGACTGAGTTTTCACTTCAAGAACAAATTCAATCGGAGCAATTATCGACCCTAATAGATAATACGGAGAGTGGGTTGGTATTGCTTGATGAAAAAGGCTATATCCATTTAGTGAATCGTAAGTTTGTGGATTACTTTGGTAAGTCGGAGAAGGATTATATTGGTTCTATCTACCATAAAGTATTGGAGAATGAGACTGTTCAAGATGCAATACAGAAAGTGTTCTTGTATGAAACGAATGTAAAAGACTCATTTAAGCATTATATCGGAATAGAAAAGTTTTATATAGAAATCTCTGGTGCTCCGATTATTAATGAGAGGAACATGCTGAAAGGTGCGGTATTGGTTCTTCATGACATAACCGAGTTGAAAAAACTGGAGGGAATGCGTAAAGATTTTGTAGCTAACGTATCACATGAATTGCGTACTCCTATTACTTCCATAAAAGGGTTCTCCGAGACATTGCTTGATGGAGCGATGCAAGACCCTGATATAAGTAAAGAATTTCTTCAAATCATATACAATGAAAGTAACCGAATTCAGCTGTTGATTGAAGATTTACTTGCACTCTCCAAGTTAGAGAGTGATAATTTCCGTCTCGTACTCCATAAAATAAATGCAATTGAATTAGTTGAATCATTGACTCCGGCTATTATGTATAAAGCTGAGGAAAAAGGCATTACTTTTACCCAAGATATTGAAGATATCGACATTAAAGCGGACAAGGATCGGATCACTCAAGTCATTATTAATTTAATTGATAATGCACTTCACTATACACCGGAAGAAGGTACAGTCGCTTTAAGGGTTTATCAAGCAAAAGATAGGATAAAAATAGAAGTTTCCGATACGGGAATTGGAATACCGGAAAAGGAATTGCCGCGAATCTTCGAAAGGTTCTATCGGATTGATAAAGCGAGAACAAGAAATTCAGGCGGTACAGGCTTAGGTCTTGCTATTGTCAAACATATTATCGAAGTCCATGATGGAGAAATCCTCATTGATAGTGAAGTTGATAAAGGCACTATCATTACTGTTTGCTTACCAACATAATTCATTATATCTGTCAGCATAAGTGTACATTACTTATGCTTTTTTTGTGTATAAATACAAAATAGCCCTATTACTAGACCGACCATCCTTACGAGTCTGAATTTCGTTATTTTTTCATTTCTATCCATACAATGATAAAATGAACATAACTAGAAAGCTAATGGAGGAGTCCAAATGTCAAAAAAGTTAGTGTTAATAGATGGGAACAGTATTATTTACCGTGCATTCTTTGCATTACCCTTGTTGAATAACGATAAGGGAGTGTATACAAATGCCGTCTATGGCTTTACGACGATGTTGCTACGCATCTTGGAAGAGGAAAAACCAACTCATATGTTAGTAGCCTTTGATGCAGGTAAAACAACATTTCGTCATAAAACCTATAAAGAATATAAAGGTGGTAGACAAAAAACTCCACCTGAATTATCCGAGCAATTCCCGATTGTTAGAGAGTTACTCGATGCTTTCCACATTCCTCATTATGAACTGGATCAATATGAGGCTGATGACATTATCGGTACATTATCAAAAGTTACTGATACTGCAGATTGGGAAGTAACTGTCATATCAGGGGACAAGGACCTTTTACAGCTCGTATCCGACAATGTAACTGTGCATGTTACGAGAAAAGGGATTAGTGAGGTTGATAAATATACACCGCAGTATTTACATGAAAAAATGGGGATTACACCAGATCAAATCATCGACTTAAAGGCGTTGATGGGAGATAACTCTGATAATATTCCAGGAGTACCTGGGGTCGGGGAGAAAACAGCATTAAAATTATTGAAAGAATACCCGACTTTAGAAGAAGTTTACGAAAATATCGATTCTCTTGGTGGGAAAAAATTAAAAGAAAACCTTACAAATTATAAAGATGAAGCTTTTATGAGTAAGGAGCTAGTAACCATCAATCGAGAATCCCCAATCGAAGTTAAAATTGATGAAATCACGTATAATGGCTACGAGGAAAATAAAGTCACTAAGGTATTTAAAGAACTTGGCTTCAATTCCTTGTTGAATAAAATATCAGGTTCCATTGATGAAGAATCAGGCGTAGCAGTTGAAATGACTGCAATAGATATGGAAATTGTTTCTGAAGTGAAGGAAGAGATGTTCACCGAGTATTCTGCTTTAGTAGTTGAGATTATTGAAGAAAACTATCATCAGTCTCCAATAATCGGGATCAGCATAGTAAATGAGTCTGGTAATTATTACATTCCAACGGAAGTGGCACTGAAATCTGATTTGTTTAAAACATGGGCAGAAGATTCCACTAAGAAAAAATCGGTGTTTGATGCGAAAGAAACGGTTGTTGCCTTGTTACGAAATGGAATACATCTCAAAGGAATCAGCTTCGATCTTCTACTGGCATCTTATCTGTTAAATCCTTCTGAGAACAATCATGATATACCTGCAATTGGCAGTCGTTTCGGCTACACAGATGTTCAATTTGATGAAGAAGTTTATGGGAAAGGTGCCAAGAGAAAAGTGCCAGAAGAGGACATTCTCGCTGAGCACATCGTTCGTAAGGCAATAGCTCTTGATAAATCCCAAGAAGGAATGGTTACGCAATTGAAGGAAAATGAGCAATATGAGTTGTTAGTCGAACTTGAAATGCCATTAGCCTTGATTCTTGGTGAAATGGAGCACCAAGGTGTTCTTGTCGATACCAATCAGCTGAAAGAGATGGAAATCGATTTAAAAGAAAGATTAAATACATTAATGGAAGAGATATACGAACTTGCTGGAGAAGAATTTAACATCAATTCACCGAAACAGCTTGGGCCTATTCTATTTGAGAAATTAGGACTTCCTGTTATCAAAAAGACAAAAACCGGCTATTCGACCGCTGCAGATGTTTTGGAACAACTCCAGCATGCACATGATATCATTCCAAAGATTCTTCTTTATCGTCAACTAGGTAAATTGCAGTCCACTTATATTGAAGGGTTATTAAAAGTGGTCAATAAAGAGACGAGTAAGATTCACACACGCTTTAATCAGGCACTTACTCAAACAGGTCGTCTCAGTTCAGTAGATCCTAACCTGCAAAATATACCGATTCGAATTGAAGAAGGAAGAAAGATTAGGAAGGCTTTTGTACCTTCTAAAGAGGACTGGATTATTTTTGCAGCTGACTATTCACAAATAGAATTAAGGATCCTCGCCCATATTGCTCAGGACGAAAAATTAGTGGATGCTTTTAATAATGATATGGATATCCACACGAGGACTGCGATGGATGTTTTCCATGTTGCAGAGGATGAAGTCACTTCAGACATGCGCAGGCAAGCAAAAGCGGTGAACTTCGGAATTGTTTATGGAATCAGTGACTACGGCCTATCACAAAGCCTTGGTACGACCCGGAAAGAAGCTAAGGATTTTATTGACAGATATTTTGCAAGCTTCCCTGGTGTCAAAGAGTATTTGGATAATGTTGTCCAAACCGCGAAACAACAAGGGTATGTAACAACGCTTATGAAGAGGAGAAGATACTTACCAGAAATTACAAGCCGTAACTTCAACCGCAGAAGCTTTGCAGAGCGGACGGCAATGAATACTCCAATTCAAGGTAGTGCAGCAGATATTATTAAAAAGGCGATGATCGATCTTCATCATAAATTACTGGATGAAAAACTTGAGGCAAGAATGTTGCTTCAAGTACATGATGAATTAATCTTGGAAGCACCAAAGACCGAATTGGATCGCTTAATAAAAATTGTACCAGCAATTATGGAGAATACCGTAGATTTATCAGTTCCGCTTAAAGTGGATTATGAATACGGCAATAGTTGGTTTGATGCTAAGTAAGGAGATAGGAAGTTATGCCAGAATTACCAGAGGTTGAAACGATTAAACGTACACTTGAACAATTAGTGTTAAATAAAACCATTGAAGCTGTCGATGTTCACTGGGGGAAAATCATAAAAGCACCCGATGATGTGGAACGGTTTAAACAGCTTTTAATCGGCCAAACATTTCGGAGGCTCGGTCGGAAAGGTAAGTTTCTATTATTTTATCTTGATGACTATGTTTTGGTTTCCCATTTAAGAATGGAAGGTAAATATCGGGTCTTGCCTGTATTAACGGAAAAAGACAAACATACACATGTCATTTTTACGTTTACGGATGGAGAAGCACTCTATTATAATGATGTCCGTAAATTCGGAACGATGCATCTATATCCGATTGGGGAAGAGATGAACCGTGCCCCACTGAAGAAATTGGGTCCGGAACCATTTGATTCAGCATTTACATTTGATTACTTTAAGCAAAAATTAAATAAAACAGAACGACTGATCAAGGCTGTGCTCCTTGATCAAACCATTGTTACTGGCTTGGGAAATATTTATGTGGATGAGACTTTATTTAAAGCACGTGTACATCCGATGAGAAGGGCCAATACCCTCTCTGATGAGGAAATCAAAAGAATTCGTGAGGCCGCAATTATTACATTGAAGGAAGCTGTGGAACTTGGAGGGACGACCATTCGCTCCTATGTCAATTCTCAAGGTGAAATGGGAATGTTCCAGCAAGAACTTTATGTGTATGGTCAACAAACGAAGGCATGTAAAGATTGTGGAGAAGAAATAATCAAACTGAAAGTGGCTGGCAGAGGCACTCATATATGTGCTGCATGTCAGCCTCTGTAAGGGGGGATTAGATGAGTTTGGTCATCGGCTTAACGGGTAGCATCGCCACCGGTAAAAGCACAGTGTCATCCATGTTTACAAAACTTGATATTCCAGTAATCGATGCAGATAAACTGGCAAGAGAAGTTGTTGAACCGGGCGAAGAAGCTTATGAACGTATTGTAGAATCATTCGGGGAAAAAATACTCCTTGAAGATCGAACCATTGACCGAAATCGATTAGGTGAAATTGTTTTTTCCAATGAGTCCAAGCGAAAGCAATTAAATGAAATTGTGCATCCAGCCATTCGCAAAAGAATGCTTGAACAAAGAGATGCATGTATTGAAGCGGGAGAGAGATGTGTAGTATTGGATATTCCGTTATTAATTGAAAGTAAGCTTGAGCATCTTGTTGAAAAGATACTAGTTGTATATGTTGATGAGAAAACACAATTGGAACGGTTAATGGCTAGAAACGACTTTACAAAAGAAGAAGCGATGCAAAGAATCAATTCGCAGATACCTGTAGAGAAAAAAGCAGAGCTCGCTGATGCAATTATTGATAACAGAGGTTCCATTCAAGATTCATTTGAACAATTAAAAGACATACTAAAAGAATGGAATATAGTGGAACGTGGATTGTAGAGCTTAAACGTGCCAAATTGACCAATTATTGCATACGATATACCATCAGAACCAACATTCGTAATATTATAACATTATATTTACTTTAAATATGACGCACATTTAACCTGAAATGTGTTATACTAATTACAGAAATACATAATTAGTATAACTTTATTGGGAGGAATGGGGTTACAATGGATAAGATTCGTATTGCAATAAATGGGTTTGGTCGTATCGGGAGAATGGTTTTTCGTCAGGCAATTGTAGATGAACAGTTTGATGTAGTAGCTATAAACGCGAGTTATCCACCTGAAACACTAGCGCATTTAGTTAAATATGACAGTGTCCATGGTATTTTTAACGGAGAAGTGAAAGCGCTTGATAACTCAATTCAAGTTAATGATAAAGAGATTAAGCTTGTTAGCTCCAGGGAGCCGGATAAGCTTCCTTGGAATAAGTTGGATATAGATGTTGTTGTGGAAGCAACGGGAAAATTTACTACGAATGAAACTGCTGGACTTCACCTTCAAGCTGGAGCGAAAAAGGTTGTCATTACGGCACCTGGTAAAGAAATTGATAAAACGATTGTAATGGGTGTCAATGATAATGAGTATGATAGTGAAGTACACCATATTATTTCCAATGCTTCTTGTACTACTAACTGTTTAGCACCGGTAGTAAAGATATTGGATGATCGTTTTCAAATAGTAAATGGATTAATGACAACGGTCCATGCTTTTACAAATGATCAGAAAAACCTTGATAATCCACATAAAGATCTTCGCCGAGCGAGGGGCTGTACTCAATCGATCATTCCGACTTCCACTGGTGCTGCAAAGGCGCTTGGAGTAGTATTGCCACATCTGAACGGTAAATTACACGGAATGGCACTGCGTGTTCCGACACCAGATGTATCACTTGTGGATTTGGTTGTTGATGTGGAAGAGAGTGTTACAGCTGAAGAGGTAAATCAGGCATTCAAGGAAGCTGCGGAGAATGGCTACCATGGAATTGTTCAATTTACGGAGGAACCACTCGTGTCTGTCGATTTCACTACAACGGATTATTCAGCAGTAGTTGATGGATTATCGACTATGGTAATGGGGGAAAATAAGATAAAGGTTCTGGCATGGTATGATAATGAATGGGGTTATTCTGCACGTGTGCTAGATTTAACAAAACTTGTTGGTGTAAATTTGACGAATAAAGAAACAGCTAAAATATCCTGATAGAATCTAAATATAAGATGCATCTTATCCATTGTTATATGGAAATTAAGATGCATCTTTTTTAGGATGAATAGAACATTTGGCTAAAACGTGTTAAAATAGAGGATATCTATTTTATCGCCTACATATTGGAATGTAAATTGACGACAGAGGGGTGAGTGAAAATTGCGCTGTCCAAACTGTGAATATAAAAATACAAAGGTTACTGATTCACGACCAATTGAAGATGGAAAAGCTATTCGCCGTCGAAGAGAATGTGAGAAATGTGGTCAACGTTTTACTACATTTGAAAGAATGGAAGAAGTTCCGTTAATTGTCGTGAAGAAAGATGGAATGAGGCAGGAGTTCTCACGTGAAAAACTTACCAGAGGCCTAATCCGTGCCTGTGAGAAGAGACCAGTTCCTGTGGAAACCATTGAAACTATTGCATTGGAAGTAGAGAAGGAATTGCGTGGTCTCGGATCTTCAGAGGTTGATTCGAAACTCGTTGGCGAAATGGTGATGGAAAGACTTTCTAAGGTTGATGAAGTGGCCTATGTTCGCTTTGCCTCTGTGTATCGTCAATTTAAAGATGTATCTGTCTTTTTAGATGAACTTAAGGAATTAATTAGTAGTGACAAGCAAGAAAAGGAAGAGTAAAAGGGTGAAAATCGTGATGAGAATAGGACAACTACTACCAGTAGACGGATACTTTGTAAGGTTGCAAGAAGCGTTGCCAGAGAACTTTTTACAATCTTTGACCCACTTATACCAGCCGCTCATTGGTCCTGAGGCATTAATGCTCTATCAAACCTTAATCAATGAAGTGCCGTTACAGGAAGAATCAACACCACAAACTCATCATACATTAATGAATTATTTAATGTTGCCACTTGATCAAATCTATGAAGCCAGACGGAAATTAGAGGCTATCGGATTACTTCGAACGTATAAGAAACAAGACGATGGGATGACGATTTACACATATGATCTCCAATCTCCTTATGATCCGAATAGTTTTTTTGAGGATGCTATGTTTTCATCCCTCCTGTACCATTATATCGGTAGTCAGAAATTTGATAGGTTAAAAGATTTCTTTACAGTGGAAGTGCAACCTGAAGTCGGTGAAAATATTACAGCTGATTTTCAAGAGGTTTTCCAGACTACAGAAACAGCAAGTCTTGTTCAAGTTGCTGCTGGAGAAGAGGTAATGGTCGAAGAAGATGGAACTGTAGATTTTGAATGGCTTGAACATATGTTGAAACAACGGATGATACCTGTCCATCGTATACTGACAAAGGATAACCGTAAATTAATCACGCAGATGCTTGTTCTGTACGATTTAGAAAGCTTCGAAATTGATAAAGCCATTATCTGGTCTCTTACTGAAGAAAACCATCTTGACAGGGAAGAATTTAAGCAGGCTTGCCATGATATATATCGTGCCAAGAATGATAACAAACCGATCCGTTTGATTCCAAAAACGGAAACTTCCATTAATCAACAAACTGATAAAAAGCCATTAACAAGGGAAGAGCTGCTCATACAGGAGCTTGAAACCATCTCGCCAAAGCAACTTCTAGAAGATTTATCAAGTGGAAATTTTGCCTCTGAACAAGACATGAAGCTGATTAGTGATGTAATGACTACTCAAGGTCTTCCAGCCCCTGTAATGAATGTATTAATCCATTACGTGCTGCTCCAAACAAATATGAAGCTTTCAAGGGCATATATTGAAAAAATCGCTAGCCACTGGTCACGAGCTAAACTGAAGACCGCGAAAGAAGCTATGAATTTTGCTAAGCAAGAACGCGCAAACTATGAAAAGGCAAAAGCAAGACGCAAAGGTGGATATCAGAAGGTGGCAAGCAAAGATATCATTCCTGATTGGTATAAAGCAGGAAAACATAAAGAAAAACCTAAAGAGTCTCAATCCATCGATATGAATGAAGAGCAAAGGAAAGTAGCACAACTTCTCAAACAATTTTCTGAAGGAAATTAAACCAATCGTTTAAAGGATGATTTTTAGTGAAGCCAATTCAATCAAGCTTGAAAGCCTGGATGGCGCGCAGTGAAAGCTTTAAAGAAAACTATAATAAAATGAAAACAGAACTCTTGGAAGACGAAGAAATCAAAGAATTTATCGCGCTCCATCCAGAATTAAGTCAAAATGAAATAGACAAAAGTCTAGTCAAATTATACGAATATAAAACTCAATCAAAGCAGTGCAATCATTGTGCATCATTCGGTGAATGCAAAAACATGATTCAAGGCTATTCTCCAATCCTTCAAGTGGAGAATGAAGAAATACACATTCGATATGAGAAGTGCCATAGCCGAATCATGTATGAAAAAGAACAAGAAAGTAATAAGCTCATTAGTAGTTTATATATGCCCAAAGAAATATTGGAAGCAAGAATGTCGGATATAGATAATGATGCATCCCGTACAAAAGTATTGCTGAAGGTTTTTGAATTCCTTAATGAAGCGAAGACCAAGCTTCCTAACAAAGGTCTTTATCTATATGGAATTTTTGGGGTCGGCAAGACGTTTCTATTAGGTGCGATAGCGAATGAGTTGAAAAAGTACAATATATCTTCCACGATTATTTATATGCCTGAGTTTGTACGTGAAATTAAAGCTTCATTAAAAGATGATTCTGTTAATGACAAAATTGATCTTTTTAAAAAGACGGATATCCTCATGTTGGACGACATTGGTGCAGAAATGCAATCAGCCTGGTTCCGCGATGAGATTTTAAGTTCCATTCTCCAGTATCGAATGATGGAAGGCTTACCTGTTTTCTTTACATCGAACTATGATTTGGAACAGCTCAAAGGGCATTTGGCAACCACTCGTTCAGGGACAGAGACGATAAAGGCAGCAAGGATTATTGAACGAATCGGACAGGTTAGTGAAGTGTTGCATTTGGAAGGGTATAATCGTAGAAATTAATAAAACTTCCTTCTAGTACAAGATACGATACTAGAAGGAAGTTTTTTATTTTTGTTTTCACTAGATTAACCAATCTTATCATTTTTCCATAAAGCCCTCCATATAATATAACAGTTTGGTTGTAGATGAGGGTGATGTTACGAATGGATATTTTCTTTGAATCAGACAAGGAGGTAATTTGCTTCTGTGAGCATGTATTCCAGCAAAACAAACAGATAGCCGTGCATTGGCAAGTGAATGAAAAATGGGGGAATCAACTGACGATCAACTATGAGCCTTTAAACGAAATTATATTTCAATCGATTGCAGTTTCCTTAGTCCATGTTTATATCAGCAATCGATTGCGGTCAGTAATCCATGAAATCATTCGAGATTCTTATTATTTTACCGATCATCATGAAATTGAAAAGATTTATGAGTTGGCGGAATGGATTGTAACAGGTGTGGATGAAGATAGTAAAATGTTAAGAAAGCATAAACATCCTGTTCAATTGTTGAGAGCGATTTTCCTCATGCATATTCGCAATGCACAGACAGTCCACTTTGATTCAATTGTACAGTTTGGGATGAAAGCCTTTAAAAAAGACCTGGTTCATTATATTGGACTAGCTATCGATGAGTTTAAACGGGAAGAGGAACATCAATCATTTATTAATACGTTAAGGGAATATGTTCATACAAAGGAACCAATGATTCCCTTAATACATGTAGTTGAAGGAAGTCCTTTCAGTTACTACAGTACGGTTGGCAGGCAACTTTCCAAAATTGAGTTACGTAACATCATGAAAAAAGCACCGCTTTATTTATTTGGCTTCCCAGAGGATGAGTGGAATTTAGCACCATTAATTGCCATGGCTCCAGAAAAGATAAACATGTATGTGGACGACCCTTCTAATCCAAAAACGCAGACTATCATCAATGTTTTTCAAGAACGAGTAATTTTAAAATCATTTAAGGATTTTCCTTATACTTATTCTTCCTATGAGCATTAATTCAAGTGAAAAATGAAGATAGGCTTGCTTTTCTAAAAAACGGGAGTTATAATACAATTAATTATTAAAAATGAGAAGCATTGACGAGGACATGATTGATTGAATCCCTGTATAGACAAGAGAAGAAAGCCTAGGCTGAAAGCTTTCTATATACAGTCAATTAATTACCACCTCCGAGCCCTACTATGGAAACCTTCAGTAAATAGTAGCGTATCATCTGCGTTAAAGATCAGAGCGATTTATGAGTTACTCATATTAATCGAAACATAGGGTGGAACCACGTTATAACCATATACCGTCCCTTTGCAGCAATGCAAAGGAACGGTTTTTTTATTTGGTTTATATTCGGTTCATTACACTTTTTTGTTTACAATCATCCTAGATGGATTTTANGTGGGAGCAGAGGCTCACCAGCCGCCCACGGAAAGCGAAGGTGTATTTGGGCTGCGGACCTCCAGAAGAAAGTTTATTATTTAGTTACTACCATTTTAAACATAGGAGATGAAAAGCAATGGCAGAATCAATTACTTTAACTTTCCCAGATGGAAATCAAAAAGAATTTCCAAAAGGTATAACAGGAGAAGAAGTTGCAGGCTCAATTTCCTCCGGTCTAAAAAAACAATCATTAGCAATTAAATTGGACGGAGAACCTCTAGACCTCCGCCGTCCCATAGAAAAAGGAGGAGAAATTCAAATCCTGACTTACAGAGATGATGAAGGGATAGACATCCTACGCCACTCATCAGCACACCTGCTCGCACAGGCGATTAAACGTCTTTACGGGGAAGTTCGATTTGGCGTTGGTCCAGTAATCGAAGAGGGCTTCTATTACGATATCGATATGGAGCACAAACTAACTCCAGAAGACTTGCCAAAAATTGAAAAAGAAATGAAAAAGATTATTGATGAAAATTTAGAGATTAAACGAGTGGAAGTTTCTCGCGCAGAAGCTAAGAAACGTTTTGAAGAGATTGGTGACCACTTAAAACTGGAATTGATTGACGCAATCCCTGAAGATGAACAGGTGACGATTTATGAACAAGGCGAATTCTTTGATTTATGCCGAGGAGTACATGTTCCGAGTACAAGCAAAATAAAGGCATTTAAGTTGCTCAGCATTTCAGGTGCGTATTGGAGAGGCGATAGTGATAACCAACAGCTCCAACGTATCTACGGTACAGCATTTGAAAAGAAATCCCATCTTGAAGAATATCTACGAATCCTGGAAGAAAGAAAAGAAAGAGATCATCGTAAATTAGGGAAAGAATTGGATCTGTTCACTGTCTCACAGAAGGTAGGTCAAGGGTTGCCGTTATGGTTGCCAAAAGGTGCGACAATCCGCCGTTTGATCGAGCGTTATATTGTTGATTTGGAAGAGAAACTTGGCTATGATCACGTCTATACTCCTGTACTTGGAAGTAAGGACCTTTATCAAACAAGCGGTCACTGGGATCATTATCAAGATGATATGTTCCCACCAATGGAGATGGATAATGAAACACTTGTATTGCGTCCGATGAACTGTCCACACCATATGATGGTGTTTAAAAATCAATTGTGGAGTTACCGCCAATTACCGGTACGAATTGCAGAATTAGGAACGATGCATCGTTATGAGATGAGTGGTGCATTAGCTGGTTTACAACGTGTTCGCGGGATGACGTTGAATGATGCACATATCTTTGCCAGACCTGATCAGTTAAAGGATGAATTCAAACGCGTTGTAGAATTAATCCAGCATGTGTATAAAGACTTCGGAATCGAGGATTACAGTTTCCGCCTTTCTTACCGTGACCCAGAAGATAAAGAAAAATATATTGATGATGATGCTATGTGGGAAATGACTCAGCGTCAATTGAAAGAAACGATGGAAGAGTTACAACTTGATTATGTGGAAGCGGAAGGGGAAGCGGCATTCTACGGGCCGAAATTGGATATTCAAGTGAAAACAGCTCTTGGTAAGGAAGAGACATTATCAACTGTCCAGCTTGATGTGTTGCTTCCTGAGCGTTTTGATTTGACATATATCGGGGAAGACGGTAAAGAACATCGCCCAGTTGTAATCCACCGTGGTGTAGTATCAACTATGGAACGTTTTGTTGCATTTCTTATTGAAGAATACAAAGGAGCATTTCCAACTTGGCTTGCTCCAGTACAAGTAAAAGTAATCCCAGTATCTCCTCAAGTCCATCTTGATTATGCGAAACAAGTTGCTGATGAACTGAGAAGAGAAGGAATCCGTACAGAACTTGACGAAAGAGACGAAAAAATCGGTTATAAAATTCGTCAGGCACAAACTGAGAAAGTCCCGTTCGCGCTGGTATTAGGGGATAGTGAGATTGAAGGGAAAGCAGTGACTTACAGACGATATGGCGAGAAAGCTACAACAACTGTTTCTACAGAAGAATTTAAAGAATTGTTGAAGGAAGAAATCGCCAATAAATCGACTAAATAAAAAAGATAACAGACAGCTATTTTGTAGCTGTCTGTTCTTTAATCTATAGTAAGTCGCAGTATACATTCCATTAATTCGCTATATGTATAATGATGGGAAAAACGGTAGGAAGGCTCGTATTCTGTTAGAGAAGTGTCATAAAATCACCTTCTTATACCTAGCATGATGCTGAAAGATTTAGTATGATAAAGAGAGTGATGATTAATGGGGGACAATATTTATGACTGGATCTTTTAGTATCGTATTGGATTATATTGTGGCAAATTATGGAGTACAAAATATTTTTTGGAAAATGTATATCATTAATCTCGTACTTTCTGCAATTGCTTATAAACTAGGTTTTGCAAGAAAATTGAGTTTGTGGAAAAACGTATTTGTCTACTTCATGCTATTTCTCGGTAATTACTTAACCACGATTTTCAGTATTATGAAAATGCCGATGACAGAGAGTTTAGTTATCATTGTAATCGTATTAACGATTTATCGGACAAGAATGTATATGCAAAGAAAAGCAAAAAACGCTTCATCATGAAGCGTTTTTTTGTTTTTCTGAATAATAAAACCAGATTGTCAAATATATTCATCTTCGTCTTGCTTATCACGGTATAAATGGAATTTGCCTGTATCATGACGTGCTTTTGTGTTGGATTCAACTCGATAATAACATTCGTCACACAGATACATATATGTACGACGATTCCTAAGGCGTTTTGCTTTAAATGAATCGTCAGGAATTTCATTTATATTATCACATATTGTACATTTAACTTGCATCTTTTCACCTCGGGACCTGTGATGTTGAAATAAGTATACCATAATCGGGAAAAACTAGGAAAATCTTTTTATAGAAGTATGTTTGATTCATTTGATTCGGGGAAATATATAGGTATCAAAAGAGGGAAAGGAAGGAAAGTCGATGAGAAAACGAAATATCATTACTGCAGTCGGTGCAAGTGTACTTGGAGCTGGTGCAGCAAGCTATTTACTGATGAATGATGAGAGAAAATCCAAAATCAAGGACAAAATTAATAACTTCATGAATAAACAAGATAACGAAGAACTGACGTTTGAAAAAGCAGGTCATCCGGATCAAGTGGATGCGAGAGATATTGCTGATTTGGAAAATTCAAAGATGGTATCTGAAGGCTCGCAATTCGGAGTTCAATACTATAATGAAAAAAGAGGAGAGACTCCACTTCAATAAAATCAGTCAGTAGTTGATAACATGGACTACAGTCAAGCGAGGCTGGGACAAAACCCCAGTAAATAGAAAATAGCTTCGCGCTTTTTGCGCGAAGCTATTTTCTATTTATCATAATTTTAGTAAACAAAAAGGACACCTTTTGA
>NZ_JBHUDE010000038.1:0-6619 GCF_042678205.1 Oceanobacillus luteolus | reverse complement strand
AAGAAGAACGTCGGAAAGCCGTATGAGGGAAAACTTCATGTACGGTTTGATGAGGGGGAACAGGAAAAGGAATTGCCCTCCTGTCTGGCTTAGTAAGGTGGAACACCCTGAAACCCGAGGAAAAGAAGGCAACTATCTAATTCCTGTTTTCTACTCTACATATTTGAAAAAATTATTGGTAAAATTGACTACTTTCTACTTTTTCCATACGATAAATGTAGCGAATAAAACAGTTGAAGATAGATATTGAGTTTAGAAAGGAGGTTATTGTATTGGAGGGTTGGAGCAAAGAGGAAAGAGAAGTAGTAGGAATAATTTCGTTTTTGGCGGTAGCAGTTGGCTCGATTCTATTAATAACAATAATATTATCTATAACTTAGGAAACACATTGTATATTAAGTTTAGGAGGGCGAGATTATGGGATTTTGGAAAGACGAATGGAACAAGATGGACGAAGTAGAAAAAAAGGGGGTTATTAATACGTTCAAAACACCTGTATATTTAATAATTGCAATATTTTTTCTTATAGTAGTTATTAATTCGATAGCAAGCACTTTATGAAACACACTAGATATTAAGTTAAGGGGCTTTTAGAATGAATTGGGTTCAGATTACAAATTTAGGACTAACTCATGAATTGAATTAGAGGGTGACGAATCAACTACAATCCGTTTAGTTTGAAATATTGAAAAGGTGAAAATGAAGCTAAGAGAAATTGCAGGTTCATCTGTAGAGAATGAAACTTTTGAGGATGAGGATTAAGAGATGTTATTGTCTATCATTTTCAGATATTGAATTTGTAGAGGACTTTGAATTAGAAAGGGACAACATTTCAGCAGTGATAATAACCATAATGAGCCAATCATTCTATAAAAAGATAAGATTTATCAAAGGTCTGAGTGTTAAACTAGTCGCTCGGATCTTTTTTATTTAGGTATAAAACATTGTGTTACTTTTTGCAATGCAAACACGAAATATAAAGTTACCCTGTTTCAAACATATAATAAATTCTGTAAAGATGTAATATTTTCATTGGGAAATCTATACCGGTTATATTGCTCTAATTTATCTCTATCCATTTTATATATAAAATTTTCCATAATATAAGTCATTTATGGAAAAATAATCGTTATATAGACATATTTTACAGATATTACGTTCTCTATGAAATATTGCAAATCGTTTATGTTTTGTTAACATTGGGTTGAGAGATGACATATATTCATTTTTCACAAGAATATTTGTCACTCAATAAATTGAGAAAGGGTGTTGGAAGTGAAAGGTATCAAGAGGTTTACGGCGTTGGCTTTAGGATTTTTACTGGTTTTCTCAAGCTTTACGATCAATGCATTAGCATCTGACTTTCGATCAGGAGGTAGAGAAGTAGGCGGTACATATGTATCCTATTCGCACTATTTAACATATACTGATCAACGTTGCGCAATGAATACGCAATCTCACTATCAAGGAAATGCCAATAGGGCTATTGGTACAATAGGGGTTAAATGGAGTGTTAAGAGTGTCTTTACTGGAGGTAATCTAGATTCGGGTGGAGTCACTCACAGTAATAGAGGAAATGTATATGATCAGTCGGCAAATAGACTTCCAATCAGTGAATCTAATGCAGATTTTACTTTTAAGAACAATGGTTCATCTTGGACACCTAATTCTAGAGCCTTTCACTGTACATCAGTGAAAAGTCTTGCTGAAGAAGACCAACCAAGTGATGTCGTCCGTGATACGTTAAAAGAATTGTATAACCAACTTAAAAATGGTGGTAAAAATACATTAAATAGCAACCTGGAACAGGATATTACAGAAGTTGTTGAGAAACTACTAGCTGATAACGAAACAGATGTAACTGAATTCACTTTTAAAAATGGTAAAGAACTTTCTGTGAGTGATTTCAACATTGTAAATTTAGCAGCTGAGAATAGCAAGACTCCTGTGGCAGATGGAGTTACTTTCTATAATACTGAGGAAGATAATACGTCTATTATTGAATTGGATGTAAAAGAAACCGTGTTTAAAGATGAAAATGAATATAAATTAAGCGGATATGTAGTATTCATTGATGGTGAAGAACAAAATCTTGAATCCGGTATATTTGTAGAACTTGTTAAGTAATATTTTAGAAAACATATGGCTAGATATATGAAAAGAGGCTGGGACAAAACCCCGGTAACTAAAAAATAAAAGCTTGGCGTCTTCCTCCGAAAGGAGGGAGATGCCAAGCTTTTTTGTGGTTTGAAGTAAACAAAAAGGACACCTTTTGATAAAATTAAAGTGACCAAACAATAATTCACAAAGAGGTGTCCTTATGTTTAAACATTATACCATGAATCAAGTTGTTTTGCCGCTAGATTTGGAAGTTAAGTTACAGGAAAATGATATTGCCTTTACGGTCCATGAGCTTGTGGAAAGTATACCTGATGAAGCGTTCGAGGAGTTCCTGCGCCAAACAGGTCGTCCTTCCTACCATCCACGGATGATGATGAAGATTATTTTATGTGCTTATACGCAATCCGTTTTTTCTGGTCGGAAAATAGAAGCATTAGTGAAAGACAGTGTGCGTATGATGTGGTTAGCTCAAGGCTATGAACCCAGTTACCGTACGATTAATCGTTTTCGTGTCCATCCAGCGATTGACAAGTTACTACGTGAGTGTTTTGTACAATTTCGTTGTCAATTGGTGAGGGAGAAAGAAATTGAAGAGGAAGCCATCTTTATTGATGGGACGAAGATCGAAGCCAATGCGAATAAGTTTACGTTTGTCTGGCGTAAGTCGACGGAGAAGTATCACGCTGGGTTGGTAGAGAAGTCGAATGCCATGTATGATGAGCTACTTCAGAAAGAAATTATTCCAGAGATTGAGCGGGAAAATCCAGAAGAACTTTCCATCGAAGAAATGGAAGAAATCGTGAAGAGGCTCGATGAAAAAATAGAAGAATATGATAAAAAAATTCAAGCGAGCGATGTAGGCAGCGAAAGGAAAAAACTGCGTTCACAACGAAGAAAACCCAAACAGAATCGGAAACAATTGATGGATATGATGGAGCGCAAACAAAAGTATCAAAGGGATATGGAGATTTTCGGAGACCGTAATAGTTACTCCAAAACAGATCCGGATGCCACATTCATGCGGATGAAGGATGACTATATGAAGAACGGCCAATTGAAAGCAGGTTATAATGTCCAGGTTGCGACGGAAGGTCAATATGCGCTCGCTTATGATGTGTTTCCTAATCCGACAGATACCCGTACGTTAATCCCTTTTCTCGATCATATTGAAGAAAAATACTTTAAACTGCCAAAATATATAGTTGCGGACGCCGGTTATGGCAGCGAACAAAATTATGAAGATATTATCGGGAACCGAAATCGAACACCCCTTATTACATACAATCAGTATCGAAAGGAGAAGAAAAAGAAACATAAAGAGAACCCTTTTCATGTGGACAACTGGGAATACGATGAGGAAGAAGATGCCTTTACCTGTCCTAACGGGAAAAAAGTACTCTTCAGTTATGTGTCCAACCGCACAGACCGAAATGGATTTAAGCGACAATTTAAGGTCTATGAGTGTGAGGATTGTTCGGGATGTCCGTTACGCTCCATGTGTACGAAGGCAAAGAAAGGAAACAATAAAAAGATCTACCGTAATGAAAAGTGGGAATCTCAAAAAGAATACGTCAGAGAGAAGCTTTCAGACGAGAAGACTGGTGAAATATATGGCAAGCGTAAAATTGATGTGGAACCAGTGTTCGGATTTCTGAAGGCTAATTTGGGTTTCACTCGTTTTTCCGTAAGGGGAAAACAGAAGGTAACTAATGAATTAGGCTTTTCATTAATGGCGGTGAACTTGAGAAAGTACACCGCCAAGAACAGTAAAATAGTGTCGGGAGATGGAAATAACTCCACTAAAACTCCCCCTAAGATAAACAGATTTTTTATTTTTAATCTGTCTACCTTAGGGGGAGCATATCATTTTATTGCTTGGAACCTTTTTAAATTACTATTCCTGGCTAGTTATGTCCTAGCCTCTTTTCTGTAACCACCTTTGAATAATTAAAGAAGTATTATAGGTGATATTTCGAAATAGGTTTTAACCCTTCTTATTACTGCAGTTAAGTAGGATGAGAATTTGTCTATAAATATCCCACCCCTTTTAAATGGAATGATCCCATACAACTTCATGATTTTGGTTTAACGCCTTAATTTTAAACTGATCATCTTTATTTTCTAAGCGACCATCCTCAACAATAATATACCAACCATAAGTATCCTCATCTACTTGAAAGATATCTGCTTTGTGATGAAATTTAACGTTTTGTATGATTTCCACTTCTTTAATCTCATTATTAGTAATTAATCCACCAAAATAGTGATAATCTTGAACCCCTGTATTAGCTACTGAAATACCATCATCAGGGGGAGGCAGTGATAATATAGCATTAAAACCGAGCTCTTTCGAACCGAAAAGGAGCTCATTATCTTGTTTGTGTGTAAAAAGAATCAAGTATTGTGTATCTTGGACTTCTTTATAGAGGATCTCTGAATCCGGAAAGGGAAGATAATCGTTTGCTAGTTCAGTGTTATATATATACCTTTCAGCATCAAATAATGATTGCTCTAACTCTTTAATTTCTTGATTCAATAATTCAATTCCATCTTCCATGTGCATAATAATTTGCTCAGACTCGTCTTCTTCATCCTTAGTTGTGGTTTCTTCAGATTCAGTTAATGACTCAACATTTCCTGAAGGAGTTATAAAATAAGCAGCACCAACAAAAATAACTATACCAACCACAACAAATATTATCTTTTTATTTAAATTCAAAATAACCACCTATCCATGAAAGAGTTTTTTCTAATTTATAATTATTTTTTCTCCAACTCTTTAACTTTACTTTCAAGTTCAGTAATCCGTTCATTTAACTCACTATTCGGCTTTTTTATTCTCTGTGATACTCCACCTATTATAGAGAAAGCTGCTAAAAACACCACTATAATGGTTACTATAAACATGATTAGAAACTCCATTGTATCTCCTCCAAAATATATAAACGACAATTTTCCCTAAAATTACTTACTACCAAATAATAACATAATACTATAATCCCAAAAAGATTAATAAATAAGAATCAATTTAAAAGTGTTTTAAATTAGTCCATCACTACATTAAATCGGAAAATTTTACAATAAATAAAGGTTTTTAGTAAGTTAATCTATCATATTTGCTAATACTTTCCCAATTAATTTTTGATGAGAGTGTCCAACTTTCCTAATATTTAACTATAAAAAACTCAGGATATCATACTTGAGTATATATCCGAGTTAGGAAAAGAAAATGAATTAATGGAAGAATACACGAAACATAGTAAAATATAAGGTTAACTATTTGACCAAACATTGACTACTTTCTACTTTTTCCATACGATAAATGTAGCGAATAAAACTTAAGTTAAAGACTACCGATGTTCAAAGACACCAGTATTTAGAGGATAGGGTTTCAGATTCGTAGAAGCATGTTTATGAAAAAATATCTAGGAGGTTAAGATGTAGCTTTCTAAAATATATGAAGAAGAACAAGGAATGAATGATCCGAGGACCACCGAAAAGGAAAGAGTAGTGATTCTGTATAAACGATATGAACGCGTGCATAAAGGTGACTGAATTTTTATTTCATTATTACTCTACTGTATCTTTATTTAGATGATACTCACGGATATATTACTCTTTTTTAAATGAGTTAGTCTGAGGTAATTGAATAAGGGAAATGAATTTTAAGATTCAGAGTTCAATTTTAAGGGGACAGAGGAATGAAAAAAGAATTTAAAATTATGTACTGTTATCATTGCAAGCGCCATTACAGGTATAATGATCCCGTTGTTCTAGATGCGTGGAACAGCATATTACATGCTAGCTGCTATGAATATTTAACTGAATATCCGATAATTGATAAGGGTACATATGGTGAAATCATTGAGAAATACGACTTTTTCAAAGAACTTCGTTAGGCGCAAATAGGAGCTTCCCAACATATCTAAAACATATCTTAGAAAAGAAGGTGAGAATTTGGACCATGTAATCGATAGTCTTAGACGGTGGATTGATGTATTTGAGGATAACAAACCAGAGGATATTGATCATAAAGCTATAGAATGTATTGAAAAAGCGATTAATGAACTTAACAAATATTATGATTAATATTCTTAAATTCCCATGCGGAGTTATACATACAAGACTAATCTCGAATCACTATAAATTTACGGAGTTGTCTAGCTGCTTTAAAAAACATTCAATATGTAGTTTTCTGATGCCGTCCTGATTGGTTAAGAAACAACAATAACGATTAATTAACATTCTCTAATTTTTCTATATCAACAAAAGTTAACAATTTTTGCTGAAATTTGATATTCTATTAGAATTGTTTTTGGAAGATCAACTCGAAATCAAAACTAAGATGAAGTTGTTGGCACAGCATCACTAGCGTTGCATAAATAATACCAGAATTTTCAGTTTTAATCTTTTTTCTAATAGAGCCAAAAAAGTAAATACCCAACTAAAGGTGGCTCCATTCATTTTTTTTACAATATACAATTAGACTTGAGCGACA
>NZ_JBHUDE010000037.1:0-11776 GCF_042678205.1 Oceanobacillus luteolus | reverse complement strand
TTTGTTAGCATCGTTCATTGGCATAACCTCCAGATTTTTTTCTAAAGAGATTATCTCAAGAACGGATATTTAATAGAAGGTGTTCATTGTTTGACGCTTACCTATGTGCTACCTACAGGTGACGATTTTGATGATATTTTCAGACATTTGTACCGAAGAGGACATTTTGGCTTTCTGTATTCTTTAATGGTGGATTTATCCATAAAACAAAGCGAAAAGGAATTGAGTATGGAAGAAAAAACGGAATCAATTGAAGCACTTATCAAAGTATTTTCACCAGAAGACTTAGAGAATTCTAGTGCTTTTTACTTTGAGCAAAGAAAAAAACTACTAAGTGTTTCACAACAAGTCATTCAACTCTCAAAAGAGAAACTGGATCAAAAATTAACAGGTATTCATAATGGGAATATGCCCTCCTACCGATTAGAAGGTCAATGCTTCGTTAGTGGGGAATGTAATCAACCCGGACGCAACTGTAGTTCTTGTAAGTACTTAATTCCTAAAGTGTCATTTTTGTTAAGTGCAAAGAAAGAAATTGACGACTTAATTGAGGATTTAAGGATTACTGAGAAACAAAATTACAATAGACGAATGAAATTGACTTATCTTATTTTAAATTTGTTAGCTGTTGTAAATCAATCAGTTAAAACATTTGGCAAGGAATATGCTAATGAATATTTTGACTTCGATGACTTGAAAATGAAATTGTCTTCTGTTCAAACTAAAATGTTGGAGTGATAATAATGGTGGATGAAGTTCATATATTTGACAACCACACCCTTCATATTGAAAATGACGAGAAATTTTCGATAGAAATGGCTGACCATTATAAAGAACGTTTTAAATTCTACAAAAGAAATGGAATTATTGAAGGGTGTCAGTATAATGATAGAAGTTGGTTCTTATGGACATTGGGAACAAGAGGCACTAGGTTAAGACTATCATTTGATCTAGATATGTTTTCCAATGTTAATGTCGCCCTTAAATGCTACACTCTACTCTTAATGGATAATGGGCTTACAGTAAGAACCATTATTCGCAAATTGAAAATTATTAAAGATTCTATTTTTAAGACCAACTTGTATAGCGAAGAAAAAGTGGAGGACTTCTATGAGTATGTTTTATTGGAAGTACCTGAGTCCTTTAAGTATAGCCATATTACCTATAATCTAGAGTTTTTTAATTTCTTCATGCCTGAACATGGTGAAAAATTTATTTCTCGTTTAATGGAGAGCGATATTAAACCCTATCAATCAAAAACTAAAACACTACCTCCATTTGAAGATATTTTAACATTTAGTAATGAACTATATAATTTTTTCTTAAACGAAGAAACCTCCTCTGTACTGAAAGAGAAATATCTTCCTATATTTATTTGGTGGCAACTAACTATGTTCATTCCAATGCGACCACATGAGTTTGTGCAGTTACAGAAAAGCGATTTAAAAAAAGTAAATGGTCAATATCAATTAACAGTTAAGAGAAGCAAACCAAAGTATCCAAATCACATCCCACCCCAAACGGAATTTCACATTACACAAGATATAGGTGAATTAATAGAGTCATATATTAACTTATGTGAACATTATTGCACTGTTGATATATCAGCAGAGGAACGTTCCTATTTATTCCCTATATACATGCGAGCGAGATACTACACCAAACATAACAAGAAAGTTTCTAAAATAATTTCACATGGAAAAAATATTCATACTACAACTGACATGTTCAATTCATTGCTGAAATTCTTTTACAAAGAAGTAATTCAATCCAGTGATATTGAACAATTAAGTGCGAATTCAACACGGCACTTAGCAATATGCAACATGAGAATGCAGGGCATTGACCCTCTAACTATTAGCCAAATGGCAGGGCATGCTAGTTTATACACACAAAACCACTATGCAAATCATTTAGAAACTTTTCTAGAAAGTAAAGTAAGATTATTAAGTGAACAGATAAAAAACAAGCAAATGAAAATTACTGATTTCTATACAAAAGAAGAAGTTGAGAACCTTCCTGTTGTTCAAAACCTTAAAACTGAAAGTGTTTTAAATAGGACGAATAGAAGTTATTTCCGACAAATTGAGGATGGATATTGCACAGATAAAGAATTTCCTAGTAACTGTGTTCCAAATTGCTTATTATGCCCGTTTTTCCTATTAGATGTAGAGAACAGGGAAAACACATTAAGACTACTTGATGAGACTTCAGTACGGCTTAATAAGCAATATAAAGATCAACTGGACACATACTATATTGTTTTCCAAAAATTAATGAACAACATGAATCAAAACAAGGAACAGCTGAACACACCTATTGATTTAAACGAACAAGTAAACAGCGTAACAAAATCCATTAATAAGACAATTGAAGACATAGCGAGAACTGAAGCATTAATTATGCAAGTATCAGAAAAAAATCAGGGAAATGAGGAGAATTGAAGTGGCAAGACCTAAAAAATACACTAACGAAGACTTGCTAGAACTTTTAAGACAAACTCGTAGTGAGATAACTGAAGATTTAACGCCATACCTATTAGAGAAGCATACAGGGGTATCTAAGACAGTATGGCGAACACGTATGGCAAAGGAGATCGAACAGTTAAATCAGGCTTTCAATAACCCCTACAACGATTCTAGGGACATTAATCCCCTTCCCTTAGATAATGTATTAACTATTTATGAGAAATACAAATATAATGAAAAAGTACTTCTAACAAAATTGAAGTCATATGACATATTTGTAAATAATATTTTAAAAATGGCTTCTAAAGTGAGTGGACTTGAAGTAACACTTCGAAAAAAAGAAAGTGCTTCGAAGGAAAAAATTCAAATATTAGAAGAAAAAGTGGCTCTTCTAAAAGAAGAACGTGACCATTTCGAAAAGGAATATCTAGAAACAATTGGACAAAGCACATATAGAGAGCAGTACAGAACAAGAGAAACCAAAGAGCCACTCTCTCTGGATAGGAAAGAAAATGTAGAAATAGTTGACTTTATCGGCAGGAACAGAGATTTATTTGACTAATTCAAAGTAAAAACTTAATAACATGTATCCCTTCGCTCCCTTTCTTATGGTTTGTGAAGAAATCCATTTAAATTTACGAAGTTTTTCGTCTTAAAAGAACTTACAAAATGGGGTTCCGTCAGGAAAATGCGGATTTACAACGTTAAACTATTTTTTGGGAAACAAAAACCTTGCTTCCCCAACGCTAAGCAGAAGAAGCAAGGTGAGTTAATAATTTCACTTGCCAGAATCACGAGGTGGATTCACCATGTTCATGTAATTTATATCTTCCAGGGTAAACAATATTCACCTCAACCTTTACATGGCGCAGGGAATCTTGGTTTAAAACGAGTTGCTGTTTTCCTGTGGCAATGCTCTTCCATTGATGTGGATGTTTGCGATACAAAGATTCGCCCAAATTGTAAATATCTATACCCTCTTTAAAAGCAGTTTGATACGTTTTGCGGATTTGCTCCTCTATTTTTTCCTGAGCCATTTGTGTGAGTTCCTTTTCGGTAAGGTCCGTATGCAATTCATTGATCCCCGCCTTCACTTTTACTGAAATATCGAAATACGCCTTGTTCAATTTCACAATAGGAGTCACTTCATATTTGGGTTTTTCTGCGACAAGAACAGCCGCAAGCTTCTCTTCGGTAAACAAATCAAGAGGTACTCGGATCGTGTGAGTACTTAGCCAGGGCATTCCCGACAAATCCTTAAGATCCATTCGTCCATAATAATTGTTTAGATCATATACTTGTACGCCTGAATATCTAAGCTGCTCTTTTGGTTTATTACTTTCCTGCCATTGACCTTTGCGAAGCGATAATTCCGGTATATAACTGGTTCTAGCCTTTTCGTTTGAGTCCAGTACAAATTGTTGCAGGCGGACCGGAGCAAGGATAGAGAACTGTCTGAAACTTTGCTCGGGATTGTGAAGAATGGATGCCTTTGGCGGTAATCTAAAAAATGGAGTTGCCAGCAAGATTTCTTCAAGAGGCTCTCTTGTGCTAAACAGCCAGGCCAAGTACCTTATTTCACGATAACGATTGATCAATTCCAGCACTTCTCCGACTTTGTTTTCCTTCATCAATCTCTCGCTGAACAAAATGGCAGAGATTTGTCCCAAGTTTAAGCGTTGTTGTGATGTACTGTACAAATCATTTGCCGCCTCCGTAAACGAGGAACCTTCGCCTTTGCCCACCCAAACCGGGGGCTGCTCCGCTTTTTGCTGTCCCTCCAGCTTGGCCACTGTCGAGAAATCAAGCAATTGCACATACAAGGTGTATTGGCCATCGACATAGTCTATTCCAACAGCCGTAGCATAGTTCATGTTTTGCACTTCATATCTGCTCCAGCAACCGGTAAGGGTGAGAAGAAGGAAAAGTGCAACCATACTTTTATATCTCCTCATTTATGCCTGTCCCCTTGCCTTGTAGAATCTCGTGTCTTCAACATGTCCGGTCGAGTGTTTCGCCATGGCCAAGGTAATCGAAACAAAGCGTTGGCCAAGTCTTTAAATGGAGGTGATATTGGGGCCAAGTAAGGCAAGCCGCATGAACGCAATGAGGCTAAATGGCTGAGCACAATAAATAATCCAAGAAAGAAGCCATAAATGCCAAGCGTGGCAGACAGAATGAAAAGAAAAAAGCGTAAGATACTAATCGTTCCAGCCAATGATAGGCTCGATAAAGTTGAACCAAAGATTTGTGTAATTGCTCCGATGACAACGATACCTGGGGATAAGAATCCAGCACGAATGGCCGCATCCCCCAGGATAAGTCCTCCTACAACCGTTACCGTGGAGCCGACCGCAGAAGGCAATCGGATACCAGCTTCCCGCAGGATTTCTAAGAAGAGAAGTGCAATAAACATTTCAACTGCCACATCAAAAGGGATTCCCAACCGGTTAATCCCCAAAGTGGCAAGTAGATAATAGGGCAGCTGATCTTGATGATAGGAAAGAATGGCAACAAAAATTGCAGGAAGCAGTAGCGATACGGACAAGCCAAGTAAACGAAGCGTTTGACCAAATGTAGCTGCCAAAGCAGTAAAGTGGATATCTTCGGGTGCTTTCACAAGCAAAAATAAATTGGCAGGCGCAATCAACGCAGCCGGTGTACCATCCACAATCAACGCTACACGCCCATTGAGCATACAGTTCACGGTAAAGTCTGCTCTGCCTGTATACCCCATCAAAGGAAACAATGCTTTTGTCGGTTCCATTAATTCTTCTAGCTGAGTGGCGCTAAACGCTCCGTCAATGTGAAGATCATCTAATTTATTCTTTACATCTTGAACAATCTTAGGATCAACAATGTCACGCATGTAAAGAATTGCAACGGTTGTTTTCGTGCGAACGCCTACTTTTTTCGTTTCATAAACCATGCTGGTTGATTTGATTCGTTTCCGAATTAACGCCACATTGACTCCCACTTCTTCCACAAATCCATCCTTTGGCCCCCGTACCGAGACCTCAATACTGGATTCTTCCGGATTTCGCGCCGGTTTTTTTGAGATATCGAGGGAGAACAAGGAACGTAGGGTCGGAATATACAAAAGCAGTTTTCCTTCAAAAATATCCGTTTCGGCCGTTTGCTCCCACTCCTCAAGAGTAACGAACTCTAATTGTAGTTGGCTCGACTCGACTATCTCCTCCTGATGATGAAAACCATTGTTTTCATAAAATAGGGTCAAATGAGGAAGCACAGTTTCATGAATGAATGTTTGGTTGTCACTTAACCCCTCACAATAAAGCAATAGGATTCTCGATTGTTCATCATCAGGGTATAATTTGTAAACATGGTGCTTAACATCTTGACACATTTTAAAGTGTTGGATGAGTGATTGTTCATTAAGCGGTTGCAAGACTGTTGTCTCTGTATTAGGCGATGGCCTCTTGCTTTCTGCCCCCTGATTTCCAAATAATCTTTTCATTCGTCGGAATAGTTTATTCATCCTAGCTAGTCACTCCTTTTGGCGAATTCTTGAGATGATCATTCGACCAACATACAGGATCAAGGTCCCTACTGTAAAGATACAAAATGAAGGAAAATAAAACCTTCCTAACAAGTCTAGAAAAGCCATGTCGCTCATCGGCAGCAAAATGGCAACAAGCATGGCCAATGCGCCAAATAACACGGGTAACCATCTGCGTTTTTGTAAATTCCACAATTCTCCCAAGAGATAGATAGAAAGGGATACACGAATGAATGTACCGGATAGCCACTGGTAAATCGAAAAAAAATCGACATGCTCCACATATTCACCCAGTCTAACGATTCTCCATTGAGCGTAAGATGGGTATCTCTGGTTATCCGCTTCATCAGGGCCAAATATCGCAATCGATCCCATCAATGGTCCTAACGTAAGTCCTGTAAGGATGAAGCACATCAACATCAAGCTTTTAAATCCTGGTTTTTTTGTTAATTTGTGCTGAATCAGCAACATCAAGAAAGACAACTCCAGCAATCCCCCGGCAACGTAAGGAATGCCTTTCCATAATGGAGCTGTCCCGTTTTCTAACAATGGAAAAAGCAGGGTATAATCTTTAAACTGAAAATTGGCAATCTCCACAAGATTCCCCAGAATAACAACAAATGGCAACAATATTCCGCTCACAATTGCAATTGTACGGAGTCCTTGAAAAGCAGCAAAGAAGCATGCAACAAGTGTTGTTCCCGCAAGAACTAGTATCGGTGTTTGCGGCAAGTAAGATGCGATTGTCCATGTTAGAGTATCTTTTAAGGAAATAAAGCCCATGAGCCATAATAACAAACTATAAATAATCACTAAGATTGCAGATAAAAACTTTCCAAAGTGCTGATCTAGCCACTTTTTAATGTGTTGATTGTTCATGTTTTGAATGATGTAGTTCAAGCAACCAATCCAAACAGGTGAAACGACAAAAACAAGAAGCACTACGAGCCAGGCATCTCGCTTTGATGCTTCTAGTAGTAAAGGGATAATAATAACGTGGTTCATTAATCCAACCGAAAGCATAATAATCATGTATGACTGAATAGGAGTAATCTTAGGCAAAAGCTCACCCCAAATCCAACAATTGGAAATAGAAACATCTTGAACTATAATTCCCTCAACAACTTCGTTCTATTCATCTGATATTACAGCCGTAAACTAGCACATGATGAGTCCTGGCTTATATCGGCCGGACCAACTTAGAGCAAGAAAAAAATGCTAAGCCCGTCACGACAAAGGCTTAGCGTATTTTTTGTTCATCCAGCCTAGCTATCCATTTTGATAAAACTTTAACGTGCTCGCAGTCAAGCAACCGTTTTCCCAACGAAACTACACATTTTCAATAATAATCCTTTGTGCTGTTCTCAGGTTGCGTTGTACAGTTCTCAACACATTCTCTTCTTCTGCGTAAGCCCTACTTGCACACCGTCAACAATTACACGTTTAATAGCCATATTGCTTTTCAGATTAGTCGATTTTCTCTTCAAATTAAACGCGCGTGCTAAACCATTAACATGACCTTGAGCGACCGCTTGCCGCCAAATCGGGTCCCTTAGTTTTTGGGCATCGCTTGCATGATCAATAAATCCGTTCTCCGTTAATAAAGCGGGCATTCTGGTTTCTCGCAGTACATGGAAATTGGCCTTTTTTTTGCCACGATTATGCAAGTTATTTACTTTGACAATTTCTTCATGCATAATGTCCCGAATTAACGCTGTTCTCGATGAATCAGACAAACTGTTATGAATATAATCTTCATACCCATGAGCTGAATCGTTAAATGCATTAACGTGGATGGATAGAAAATAATCTGCATCCCAAGCATTCGCATCATCTGTACGTTCTTTCAAGCTGCGCGTAATATCTGCTGTTCTACTCATTTTAATTTGCAGGCCTTCATAATGGTTTTCCAAGAGATTTCGGATGCTATGGGAAATATTTAAGGTAATTTCTTTTTCCTGCATCCCATTGCCAATAGCTCCTGGGGCCACTCTCCCGTGACCAGGATCTAAATATAATTTAAACATTTTACACCACCTCGTACAAATAAAATATGATCGAAGAGTAACGGAGGTATAGGAATTAGTCTGAGATACATATAAAAATAGGTGATGATAGGCATTACATTTCATTGAATCAGATGATTTATTTTAGGGGTACAGCCAACATTTCGGAAATTTTGTACGCTAAACAAATTTCAATCTAAAAAAGCCGATATCCTTGATGGATTCGACTTTTTTTATATGGATTTCTATTCTTTCTGATCGTTTAGCTAAGGTTTCTTCAAAGTAAATGACTTTTGTAGATTGATCGGGAATTCTCAGCCAACCGATGAATTGAGCCAAGATATCAAGGTTCACTTCTTGATATCTTAACCGACTTTCCTCTAGGAATTGAAAATAAAGCTTTAGATGGTAACAGTATGACTTTAGTGTATTTTCAGCTTTTCCAATGTTATCTAAATACTTTATATACTTTGCAACCGGTATGACCGGATAGCCTCTCTTATCAATTAACAGATATCTTTTCTTCTCTTGAATGAGAACTTCTTGTACTTTCAACATTCCACCCCCTAATTCGTAAGATACTATATATTCATAAATTTAATAGTACAAATAATAATTCTTTAATGAAATATAAAAGAAGTAGTTACTATCGCAAGATACGTTAATAACTACTTCTAATACTAGTACAATTAAAGCTGGTTACACAGACCAAATATTCGGACTGACCCATTTATTAGGATTTAAATTTGCTCCAAGAATACGAGATTTATCAGACTCGAAATTATTTACAATAGATAAGGCAAGTGAGTATCCAAAATTAGAAGTCATTTTACGTGGACAAATAAATACAAAGGTCATTAAAGAGAATTATGAGGATGTTTTGCGATTAGCTCATTCTATAAGGGAAGGAACAGTTTCAGCATCCCTTATTATGGGGAAATTAGGTTCTTATTCAAGACAAAACAGCTTGGCTACAGCCTTACGTGAGATGGGCCGAATAGAAAAAACGATCTTTATTTTGAATTATATTTCGGATGAATCATTAAGAAGAAAANAATGCCATCAGTATCTGGAATACTTTACATCTAACAAAGGCAGTTGAATATCAAAAACGGTCAGGTAGTTTTAATGAAGAATTATTGCACCATATGTCACCTCTAGGTTGGGAACATATTAATTTACTTGGAGAATACCATTTTAATTCGGAGAAAATGGTCTCGTTAGATTCTTTAAGACCATTGAAACTTTCTTAACGTTGTTAAAACTGGGGGAATCGTCTTGAAAATGGGCTTAGCGTTGTAAATTCGCATTTTCCTGACGCTACCCCAAAATGAAGTAATTCGATGTAAACTGAATTTATAGAAATAATTGAAATGATGGTGGACTTTGTGAAAATATGCACTTAAACTAATGGGCAGGTTAGTTTAAGAATTAAAACAAAAAATCTAAAGTGAATGAAGGGATAATTATGGAATGGGCGAAGAGAGAAAGTAAAAATTATATATTTAATTATCATGTTGGGTCACTTGCAGAAAAGGATATAGAGAAGATAATAAAGCTACAAGAAAACTGCTATGATTTTATTTCTAATTGTTTAAATGTTGAAATGGAACAAAAAATAAATTACTTCCTGTGTGAGACATCTATAGAAGTGGGTGAATTATTTGGTGATAACGAACCTTGCAATGGTTGTGCGAAAGAACCAAACGAAGTATTTGCCGTTTACAATACGGAGGTAAAATGTATAGGATTCCACGAAGATGCTCATTTGATTTCATATAATTTATCAGTACCGCCCCAAACCTTTTTAAGAGAAGGACTTGCAATGTTTTTTGATAAAGTTTCTTTGGGAATACCTCAGTATATGTGGGTTAAGTATTTTATTGATAATGGTTTGTATGTAAAAGTAGAAGACTTAGTGATAAATGATAAATTTTATAACTATAGTGATTTAGTGACTTATCCGATTGCGGGTGCATTTGTGGAATACCTTACTACAAACTTCGGCATAGAAAAGTTTAAAGAATTTTATGCCTCTGTAGATGAAGACTTCGATAAGAGCTTTTCTCACACTTTTAATTTTTCTGTATCTGAATCAAATAATAAATTTATAAATTATATAAACTGCTTAGGATATAATGATGCTTTTACTGAAATCATTAAAAATGTAGTACAAGATAAACTGTGATTTTTTTCACTTAAAGTAACGGGTGCCACCGTTAGTTTAAGAAGGATATTGAGTATCAAATCAGGAAGTTTATAGCCCCAGCCACACAGTAATTGGTGATTATTAAGATTGAAACGCCCTGACACTATTTCATAGGTGTTTTTATTTTGGATTCAGAATCTGGGTTTATTTTTCTAATGAAAGAATGGATGTCTGAATAAATCCGAAAACCAACATTCCAATTGGACAAATGCACATTTTTACTTCCTTGCATATACTGCTATGGACTTCATGAAAAGGAGTGTGTTGAAAATGAGTGAAAAATGGAAACTTAGTGATCCGTATGTTTATCAAGCTTTAATGGGACTTCACAATCAATCCCTTGCTGTTCAAACGACCCACGGCTCTGTACGAGGTGTATTACGAGAGGTCATGCCTGATCATATCGTCATCATGATGGGCGGGACACCATTCTATGTACGTGCAGCACAAATAATTTGGTTTCATTCGACGATGTGAGAATAAGCCAAGCTCCATCCAACATATGATGAAAATGATTATTGTTTACGGATGGAGGTGTAAAGCTTATGATGAAACGCGTGAATAAAATTGCCATTGAGTTACCATATCCAGAACATGGCGATATGAATGCTGCTGCAGCTGTACAAGAATTAATGGGTGGAAAATTCGGTGAGATGTCCACCTTAAACAATTACATGTTTCAATCCTTTAATTTCCGCGGTAAAAAAAAGCTAAAGCCCTTTTATGATTTAATTGCAAGTATTACAGCGGAGGAATTTGGCCATGTTGAATTAGTAGCGAATGCAATTAATCTGCTTTCGATTGGCAATACCATTCCTGGCAATCCTGATACCGCCCCACTGCAAAATGGAAAGGATGCCCGTTATTCTACACATTTTACAACCACTGCTCAAACAGCTTTTCCAGGTGACGGGATGGGAAGACCGTGGAATGGGTCGTATGTAAATAACAGTGGAACGCTCGTTGAAGATCTACTCGCCAATTATTTATTGGAAATCGGTGCTAGAAACCACAAAATGCGTGTGTATGAAATGACGACCCACCCGACTGCCTTAGAGATGACCGGATACTTGCTTGTCAGAGGTGGGACTCATATTATTGCCTATGCAAAAGCACTAGAAGTAGCTACAGGTGTGGATGTGGGTAAAATGCTTCCAGTTCCAAGTTTGGATAATAATAAGTTTGATTATGCCAAAAAGTTTATGGATCAAGGATTGTACAATGTGTTGTATACATGGGGAGAAGCGGATTATCGTGATATCAACCAAATATGGAAAGGTGCAAACCCAGAAACAGGTGAAAGGCTGCATGTAATTGACGGAATGCCTGAAGGTGCGCCTGTACCCGATTTTCCAGAACTTCCAGAGCAATTCGCTCCAGGGATTGATTTGGATGATTACTATCGTATTTTAAAACGTTTAAAAAGCAATATGTAAACTTTAATAAAGAGCCACTGTAATTAATCATAATTATAGACTAACACAATAAAATGAGACAATAAAAAACACCTTCGAAATGGTATAATCAAACCAATACTAATTCGGAGGTGTTTTTGCGTGGGCAAAAACGTTTA